>NZ_CAXBCK010000021.1:0-61023 GCF_963974425.1 uncultured Marixanthomonas sp. | reverse complement strand
ATTCTTCAACTATAATTGCGTAAATAAAATCGGAAGAGGATTGCGGTAAAAAGTTTTTCTGAACACTTTTGCCAGGTCCTAAGCCCGTAATTCCTCCAGAAGCGATAGCAATTTTTGCTTTTTCAATCTGATAATCTGCCTCGGTATCTTCTCCGTCGGTAAAGTTTTCTACTCGACTTATCCACGTATCTACCCTATTTGGAAATACGCCTGGAAAGGCTTTTGCAGTCAAGACAAACAAGGTTAAACACAATAAACCTGCACCTAGAATGATTCCTAAATATTTAATTGGATATCCTCCTACAAACACTAATACAACTACCATTGCAAATATGATGGCCGTGGTTGAAAAGTTAGCTGGAAGAATTAATGCTAATACTACAAATACTGGCAACCATAATGGAAGCAACGTTTCTTTAAAAGCTACAGTTTCCCCTTTAATTTTAGATAAATACCGGGCTACATAGGTTAATAAAACAACCGCCGCCAATGTGGAAGTCTGAAAGGTAACACCTACAAAAGGCACACGAATCCAGCGACTAGCATTTGCTCCATCAATAGTAGTTCCTTGTCCTAACGTTAATAATAACAATACCACAACCAATGGCAACGCAATAATGGACAGACCTCTAAAATAATGAAACGGGATTTTATGCACGCCATATAAAATGGCAAACCCTAACAACAAATGTGCAAAATGTTTGAGTAAATACGGCAAGGTACTTCCATCCCCATATAAATAGGCCAAATTACTACTAGCGCTATATACAGGCAAAAAGGAAAACACAGCCAATAGCGCCACAGTGGCCCAAATCACTCGATCCCCTTTAATATGTTGAAATATTTCCCGCATTGGTATTCTTCTTATTTTTTATAAAAGCCTTACTGACTCTTTAAACTGTCTTCCTCTATCTTCGTAGTTTGTAAACAAATCGAAGCTTGCACAAGCTGGTGACAATAATACATTTTCACCTCTTTCTGCTAAGCGATATGCTATTTGCACTGCTTCTTGCATGGATTGTGTTTCTACCATCATATCGACAATGTTTCCAAACTGCTTGGTTAATTTTTCATTGTCAATTCCTAAACAAACAATGGCTTTTACTTTTTCGTTTACCAACGGAAGTAAATCCGAGTAATCGTTTCCTTTATCTACACCACCAACTATCCAAACAGTTGGACTTTCCATACTGTCCAACGCATAAAAAGTAGCGTTCACATTGGTAGCCTTAGAATCATTAATGTACATTACATTATTAATTTTTAAGACTTTCTCAAGGCGATGTTCAACGCCCTGAAAGCTTTCCATCGATTCACGGATGGTCGCTTTTCTAATCTTTAAAAGCTTGGCAACAGTCGAGGCTGCCATAGCATTCTTTGTATTGTGTTCTCCTTTTAATCCTAAGGTTGAGATTGGCATAGTAAATTGGTTATTATCTATTGTTATTATTATTTCGTTGTTTTTTATATATGCACCTTGTTTCAGCTCATTTTTTGCTGAAAAAGGCAGTAACTGAGATTGTATTGGGTGCTCTGAAAGCCATTTTGTAATCACTTTATCGTCTGCATCGTAAATAAAATAATCGTCAGCCGTTTGATTCATTGCTATTCTAAATTTTGCAGCAATGTATTTACTGAAATCGTGATCATACCTATCTAAATGATCCGGCGTAATGTTGGTTAAAACAGCTATATGTGGTTTAAATGTTTCAATTCCGTCCAATTGAAAGCTACTTAATTCCAACACATAGCTTGTAAATTTTTCTTCAGAAACCTGCTCTGCAAAACTTTTTCCTATGTTTCCACCCAAAGCGACATTCAAGCCACCGTTTTTAAGTACTTCATAAGTTAGCGTTGCGGTAGTGGTTTTTCCATTGCTTCCGGTAATCCCTACGATGGTTGCTTCGGTATATGTTGAAGCAAATTCAATTTCAGAAATCACTTTAACGCCCTTTTCTCTCAGTTTTGTAACAATTTTAGCCGTATCGGGAATTCCCGGGCTTTTCATTACAATATCTGCCGAAAGCACTTTATCTTCAGTATGAGCTTGTTCTTCCCACTCAATCTCATTATGTAAAAGAACTTGTTTATACGTTTCCTTTATTTTTCCGAAGTCTGAAACAAAGACTTCAAATCCTTTTTTCTTTCCCAATAGAGCCGTTCCTACTCCACTTTCACCGGCTCCTAACACTACTAATCGCTCTGCCACTGCTATCTAATTTTGAGCGTGACAATCGTCAGTATTGCCAGGAAAATTCCTATAATCCAAAATCGGATAACTATTTTACTTTCGTGAAATCCCTTTACCTGATAATGGTGGTGTAGCGGTGACATTCTGAAAATACGCCTCCCTTCACCAAATTTTTTCTTTGTGTATTTAAACCACCCAACTTGTAACACCACGGAAAGATTTTCCATCAAAAAGATTCCGCAGAGAATGGGTATCAACCATTCTTTGCGAATAGCAATTGCCATAACAGCTATAATTCCTCCAATGGTCAAACTCCCGGTGTCCCCCATAAAAACTTGGGCTGGATATGCATTGTACCACAAAAACCCAATGAGCGCCCCCACAAAAGCTGTTATAAAAATGGTTAGCTCTCCAGTATTTGGGATAAACATAATGTTCAGATAATCTGAGAAAATCACGTTTCCCGATACCCACGCAAAAATGGCGAGAGTAACCCCTATAATTGCAGAAGAACCCGCCGCTAAGCCATCAATACCATCGGTAAGATTGGCTCCGTTTGAAACGGCGGTAATAATAAAAATCACAATTGGAATAAAGATAATCCAGACATATTTTGTGTATCCTTCTCCTGCCCAACTGACTAATTTTTCATAGTTAAACTCGTTTTGCTTAATAAAAGGAATCGTTGTTAACAAGGTTTTTTCTTCTGGATTAAACTCTTCCTGTGGTGTATTTTGAGCTACTACTTCTGTATTGTTTGTAGGTTTAATTATTTTTCGTTTTACCGTAACATCTGGATGCATATACATTGTCACCCCTACGAAAATTCCTAAACCAATTTGACCTATAATTTTGAATTTCCCCGGTAATCCAGCTTTATCATTCTTAAACTTTTTAAGGTAATCGTCAATAAAACCAATGATTCCCATCCAAATCGTGGTGACGATCAACATAATCACATAGATATTCTCCAACTTGGCGAATAATAAAACAGGAACCAAAGTTGCTAAAATGATAATAATGCCCCCCATTGTTGGAGTACCCGCTTTTTCATTTTGCCCTTCTAAGCCTAAGTCGCGAATACTCTCCCCCATTTGCTGGCGTTGCAAATATTTAATTATTTTTTTTCCATACACCGTTGCAATGAAAAGCGATAAAATAACCGACAAAGCTGCTCTAAAGGTGATAAACCCAAAAAGGCTCGCTCCAGGAAGCTGATATTCTTTCTCTAAATATTCAAACAAGTAATACAGCATGGTTATTTATTTAGGGCGGTTAAAAATTCGTTTACTATTTTAAAATCGTCAAAATCGATTCGCTCTCCATTTATTTCTTGATACGTCTCATGTCCTTTCCCAGCAATTAATATAATGTCGTTCTCATTTGCCATTTGGCAAGCATTTTTAATCGCTTGCTTTCTATTGGTTATCGAAACCGTTTTATTGAAATGCTCAGCAGGAACACCCGCTTCTACTTCTTCTACAATTTTATCAGGGTCTTCCGTGCGTGGATTATCGCTAGTGAAGACCACTTTTGTACTTAATGTGGCAGCTATTTTGCCCATTATAGGGCGTTTGGTCGCATCACGATCACCTCCACAGCCTACTACGGTAATCAATTCTTCATTTTTTGTACGGATACTATTAATGGTCTCCAACACATTTTTTAAAGCATCTGGCGAATGTGCATAATCAACAATAGCAGTTATCTTTTTTTCTGAAATTAGATACTGAAACCGTCCATCTACACTTTCTAATGTGCTCATAAGTTGAAGCAGTTCCAACGTTTCCATCCCTAAAATATCTGCAGCTCCAAAAATGGCCAACATATTGTAGGCATTAAAGGCTCCAATTAGCTTTACCCAAATCTCATTGTTGTTAATTTTCAGCAACAAGCCGGTGAAATTATTTTCTAGGATTTGCGCTTTATAATCTGCGTAGCTTTTTAAGGCGTAGGTATATTTTTTTGCATTTGTGTTCTGAAGCATAACAGCTCCATTTTTATCATCTGCATTCGTCAAGGCAAAAGCCGATTTTGGCAACTGATCGAAGAATTTCTTTTTAACGTCTCGGTATTCTTTAAAATCTTTGTGATAATCTAAATGCTCGTGTGTAAGGTTGGTGAAAATTCCACCTGCAAAGTGAAGGCCTTCGGTACGTTTTTGATGAATCCCGTGGGAGCTCACTTCCATAAAGCAATATTCAACACCAGCTTCAACCATTTCTTGTAAATAACGGTTTATGGTAAGCGAATCTGGTGTGGTTCGTTTTGCTTCGTAACGAACACCACTTACCATCACTTTTACAGTAGAAATCAACCCTGTTTTATAACCTGCTGCTGTAAACAAATCGTACAATAAGGTTGAAATGGTGGTTTTACCGTTCGTTCCTGTAATGCCGACCAGTTTTATGTTTTCAGAAGGGTTTTCATAATAATTGGCAGCCAAAATCGCCAATGCCTTATGTGAATCAGCTACTTGAACATAGGTTATTCCATTGATAATAGTTTCAGGAAGTGTTTCGCAAATAATAACCAGCGCTCCTTGTTCTGAAGCTTTTAAAATAAATTCGTGACCATCTGATACCGTTCCTTTTATGGCAACAAAAACATCATTAAGCCCAACGTTTCGTGAATCGAATTCTATATTCCGAACAGCCACAGCTGTGCTTCCTATCGTTTTTTCGATTGAAATTTTATAGAGTATGTCTTTTAATACTATCACGATAATTTTAATGTTATTTGCTGGCCGCGTTTTAAAGCTTCACCAGAGGCTATAGATTGATCGGCTACAGTGCCGTTTCCTACTGTTTGTACTTTTAAGCCTAAATTTTCTAATAATGAAACCGCATCCATTCCTGCCATTCCCTTCACATTAGGAACTTTAGTATAGTGTGCTTGTGCTTTTGGGTAATAGGTTTCGTAATCTTTTTCTAAAATTGGGTCTTCTTCATCTACATTAGCTATTTCGGCAATTAATGGCGATTCAGTAAATATTTTTTGAGCGATACGCTTAAATACTGGCCCCGTAACATCTGCTCCATAATACCCTTTTTTAGTACTCGGTTTGTGAATCACTACAATGCAAGAATATTTTGGATTTTCTGCTGGAAAATATCCTGAGAAAGATGAAATATACCGACGATCTTTTTCCCAATCATCCATCCAGTATTCGGTACGAGCGGTTCCAGTTTTTCCAGCCATCGAAAAATATTTGGAATACAAAGGTTTTCCTGTTCCTCGTATTACAATGTTTTTAAGAATGTCTCGAATTTCATTTAATGTTTCTTCTGAACAAATCTCTTCATTGACAACTTCTGTCTCAAACGTTTCCACTTCTTGATTCCAAGCTCTTATTTCTTTAATAAACCTTGGTTTCACCATAATACCATCGTTAGCGATTGCATTATAAAAAGCTAAAGTCTGAAGAGGAGTTAATCTTAAATTATAACCGTACGCCATCGAGGGAAGTGCATTTTTGCTCCATAATTCATGTCCCGGTCCTGGGATTACTGGCTTACCTTCTCCCTTTATTTTTATACCTATTTTTTTATCTAAACGCCATTCTTTTAAATGGTTTATAAACTGTTCTGGATTTTCAGAATAAGCTTCATCTATAATAGTTGCTAGACCAATATTGGAAGATACTTCTAACGATTTAGCCGCAGATATCTCACCATACCCTCCGTGTTTTGAATCGTGGATATAACGACCGTAAAATCGCTTTCTACCTTTTTTGGTGTCAACTACCGTTGTTGTATCAATCTTTTCATCCTCAAGAGCAGCCATCATTGTCATTACCTTAAAAGTAGAACCCGGCTCATGGCTTTCGCCAACAGCATAGTTTAACTTTTCATAATAATTTCCGTTGGAAGTTCTACCGAGATTAGCAACTGCTTTTATTTCACCAGTTTTAACCTCCATCACAATTACAGAACCATGTTCGGCTTCGTAATGCTCCATTTGCTTTAACAATGCGTGGTGAGCAATATCTTGAATATTTGCATTTATCGTCGAAATAACATCATACCCATCTTGAGGCTCTACTTCGTTTTCATCAAAAACCGGCTTCCATTGTCCGCGGGCAATTTTTTGTTTTAGACGTTTTCCTTCTTTTCCACGTAAATACTCATCAAAAGCACCTTCAAAGCCAACTTCATACACTCCAGGACTATTATTTTTTTGATTACCCACAAGACGTTCAGCTACTTTACCTAATGGGTGTTCACGAACGGTGCGCTGTTCTACTATAATTCCGCCTTTGTATGGTCCTAGTTTAAAAAGAGGGAAGCCCTTCAGTTTTATATAATCTGAATAACCTAAATTTTTAGCGATTAATAAGTATCTGTTTTTATTAGCGCGTGCTTTTCTGAAAACATTCTGATAGTACGAAGCTGGACGATTAAACATCTTACCCATTTCTTTAGAAAGAGGCACAATATTGTTTTTAAAGTTTTCAGAAGAAACGGTGACAGCGTCAAACCGAATATCATATTTAGGAACCGAAGTTGCTAGCAAACTACCATCTTCAGCGTATACATTTCCTCTATTTGCAGGAATTACAAAGTTACGTGTGGTATTTTTAAGAGCCAACTCACGATATTCTTCACCTTCTACAAATTGAATGTTCACCATTTTAACAGCAACAGCAATCGCGAAGATGAACATACATCCTGCGATAATATAAAGGCGGTTTAATATGTTCTTTTCTTCTATGGCCACCGTACTATTCTTTGTTTATAATTTTAATTTTTTGAGGGGGCGTAACCGAGGGTTTCAATCCCCTTTTCGCCATCGCCACTTCAATTTTGCTTTCCATTCGGGTTTGCATGAGCCGCTTCCGGATGTCCAGATATTCACTTTTTAATTCTTTTACTTCATTGTTAAGCTTCGCTATTTGATATACTTTTTTATCTGCACTATGCGAACTCGCAATCATAACTAGCGCCAATAATGACAGAAAGAAGATGAAGCGCCAATTTTTAAGCGCATCATCGTTCACTAAAAACTTCCCCTTTATTATGTTGTAAAAGTTTTTTTTCATTATATTTTTTCTGCTACTCGAAGTTTTGCACTACGAGCACGATTATTTTCTTTTATTTCTTCTTCGGAAGGAATTATAAATTTCCCCACTCTTTTAAAAGGAACTTCTACCCTGCCAAACACATCTTTTTCGGGTTGACCTTGAAACTGGCCGTCACGCATATAACGCTTCACCAACCGATCTTCTAAGGAATGATAGCTTATTAAACTCAACCTCCCCCCAGGCTTTAAAACCTCTTGTGTTTGCAATAAAAATTCTTTTAAAACTTCCAACTCTTGATTTACCTCTATACGGATAGCTTGATAAATTTGAGCCAATATTTTGTTCTCCCTATGCTTTGGCAAAAAACGTCCCAATGCCTTTTTAAGCTGCTCACTGGTTTTTATTTCTCCATCGTTTCTTGCCTCAACGATTACACGAGCCATTCCGGCTGCTGCTCTTAACTCACCGTATTGAGACAACACGCTTCGCAATTGCTTTTCATCATAATTATTAACCACGTTGAATGCTGAAAACTCACTTTTTTGATTCATCCGCATATCTAGATCGGCTTCAAAACGAGTTGAAAAACCACGTTCTGCTACATCAAACTGATGCGATGAAACTCCAAAATCACCTAAAATCCCGTCAACTTCTTTATAGCCGTAAAAGCGTAAGAAGCGCTTGAGAAATCTGAAATTTTCATTAATCAACAAAAATCTCGGGTCGTCGATAGCATTCTCAAGCGCATCCTTGTCTTGGTCAAAGGCTATCAATTTTCCATTTTCACCAAGATGCTTTAATATCTCTCGCGAGTGCCCACCACCGCCAAAGGTCACATCTACATACACCCCATCAGGATCTATGTTTAACCCATCAACCGTTTCGGTTAATAATACCGGATTATGATATTCCATGATTATCATCGTTGACATCACCCATTACCTCCTCAGCCAGGTCTGCAAAATCACTGGCAGCATCGTTAATAGCTTGTTCGTATTTTTCTTTATCCCAAATCTCCACAATGTTTATTGCCGAAGAGAGCACTAATTCTTTACTCAAGCCAGCGAAAGACATCAAGTCTTTTGGTATTAACAGTCTACCTGTAGCATCAAGCTCAACCGTTTTAACTCCTGCGGTAAAACGACGGATAAAATCGTTGTTTTTACGGTTAAATCGGTTTAACCTACCCATCTTCGCCATCAACTCATTCCACTCATCCATCGGGTACAATTCAAGGCACGGCTGAAAAACAGCTCGCTTCACCACAAACCCACTCGGGGTTACTGGAGCTAATTGCTTTTTTAGCGCAGACGGCATCATGACCCGACCTTTCGAGTCTGCTTTGCATTCGTATGTACCTATTAAATTGAGCACTAAGGGGTTACTTTTTGGCTATTATTAGTTTCAAATATAAAGAAGTTTTACCACTTTTTACCACTTTTTACCACTTTGTTGATAAGTTTTACCACTTACTAATTTTTCAGTACCGAGAGCTGCTTTATTGTTAATAACCTTTTTAATCAAAGCATATTAGCAATTTCTACTTCTGAGAAAAATGCTAAGTTGTTTATTAAAATTTCTATAAAGAATAAGAGTTCTTTATAGAAATTAATATTACACTGTATGTTAGGAAGAAAGCTATTGTTCTATAATTTTGATTACTTTTGCTTCTAATAATTTCAGTATTGAATGGCGAACCAAATACACGAAGAAGGAAAATTTAAATATATAGAACTGGGTGAAGGCACGCCAGTTGTTGTTTTACACGGACTCATGGGTGGGCTGAGTAACTTTGACGGAGTGACTGACTTTTTCCCTGAAAAAGGCTACAAAATCCTCATTCCCGAATTGCCAATCTACAGCATGTCCTTACTGAAAACGAACGTGAAAAATTTCGCAAAATACGTTTCAGAATTTATTGACCATAAAGGTTTTGATGAAGTTATTTTGCTAGGAAATTCATTGGGCGGCCACATAGGTTTGCTTTGCACAAAATTATATCCTGAAAAAGTTAAGGCACTCGTAATTACCGGAAGTTCTGGCTTATATGAAAGCGCTATGGGCGAAAGCTACCCAAAACGAGGCGATTACGAATATATCCAAAAGAAGGCTGAAAATGTTTTCTACGATCCCGCTGTTGCTACTAAAGAAATTGTGGACGAAGTATATGCTTCGGTTAACGATCGAAATAAATTAATACGAACTTTGGCCATTGCAAAAAGCGCCATTAGACATAATATGGCAAAGGATCTCCCTAAAATGGAAACACCAACCTGTATTATTTGGGGCAAAAATGACAACGTAACCCCTCCTGAAGTCGCCACAGAATTTAACGAACTATTACCAGATTCCGATTTATATTGGATCGACAAATGTGGCCACGCAGCCATGATGGAACATCCAGATGAGTTTAACAAACTTCTGTATGCCTGGTTACAAAAACGAAATCTTTAAGCTATATGAAGATTAAAGCGGCAGAATTTGTAATGAGTAACAGCGATGTTGCCAAATGTCCTAAATCTCGTTTACCCGAATATGCTTTTATTGGCCGGTCTAACGTTGGTAAGTCATCCCTTATCAATATGCTAATGCAGCGAAAAAATCTTGCAAAAACGTCGGGGCGTCCAGGTAAAACACAGCTTATCAATCATTTTTTGATTAATAAAAGCTGGCATTTAGTCGATTTGCCTGGTTATGGTTACGCGAAGGTTTCTAAAAAAAGTAAAAAGACTTTTCAAAAATTTATTACTGAGTATTTTAAAAATAGAGAGCAACTAATCATGGGCTTTGTATTGATAGATTGTCGTCATGAACCACAACCTGTCGATCTTGAGTTTATGGAATGGTTGGGTGAAAACCAACAACCCTTCGCCATTATTTTTACCAAAGCCGATAAGTTAAAGCCCAAAGCATTAGAGCGAAACTTAAAAGACTATCAAGAAAAAATGCTTGAAACTTGGATGGAAATGCCACAATTTTTTGTGACCTCTTCGACCAACGCAATTGGGCGTGACGAAGTTTTACAATACATTGGGCAAGTTAATGAGACGCTAGACCTTTCTTAACTGTTTCAATAAGAACTTCAACAGTTTCCATAGTATTTAATTTTTCTGAAGAAAGAAAAACTTCTAGTTCTCCCTCTTTTTCTGAAAGAATTATTGGAAACGTATATTTAGGCAACCACTTAGATTTAAACTTTTTTAAAAATTGATCTCTGTGATAAAAATCCATTTCTACATGCTCCTGTTTCCGAAATAGTTTCCACTCTTTTTTTTCTAAAAAAACACCATAGGTCAATTCGCAAAGGCTACAAGCATATGTTGACGGACTAATAATTTTATGCAAACCATCTAAATAGGCATTGCCTTTGCCTGAATTTGCATTGTACACAAAAATGAGTCGCACTACTCTTTTTTAAGCTCTAGTTTTTCAGCAAAATAATCACAAAAATCCCGCATAGTAGCACTCATTTTCTCATCATTTGTAGCACGCTCAAAAGTATCTGCCATTGCACTTAAGGTTTGGTGAAAGAATACTTTCATATCATCTAAAGGCATATCTTTAGTCCAAAGATCGATACGTAAAGATTCTCTTTTTTCACTGTCCCAAACATTTAAAAAAATCGCTTTTGCTTCTTCATTTTCCACACCACCATCTGGAGCGGACCATTGTAATTTTTCAGGAACTTTATTTTCGTCAAGGTCGATGTTTATGTTTATTTCTGAAGTGTTTTTTGACATTACTTTTTTGGTTTATATTTTGAATTATTATATATCGTTTCTGGTTGTTCTTGCAACATTTTCCTAAGGTCAACGGAGTTGTTTTTCATGTAAGCACGCACAATTTGCCAGCCAAGATAACGGCCTATCATTCCAGGCGATTCGTTATCAATTTCCAAATAAAATTTTGAAAATGGAGCTTTATTTATAAATCGTGCTGGTAATTTAGGGTTGGTACTATACAAAAGCTCTTTTTCTACAAAATATCGCCACATGTATTCTTCATTTTCTTGCGCCCACTGCAATTCGGCTTCTGTATAGCCTATTTTTTCTGAATCAGGGATATTTGGGAGCCAAAGATCTTTTAAATAAAGCTCTTTTCCGAAGAAAATCATCTGAGCTAATAAATCTCGTTTTTGCGGTTTTGAAACGAGCTGTCGAGCATAAACCGAGGCTACATCTGGGGCAAGTTGAGACGATTTTAAATCCTTAGAAATATATTGCTGAATGCCTTCATAAAAATGATGATCGCTTCCTAAATATGTATCGAGTGCAACAACTAACATTGTATCAGTTACTATTACTTTATTATTATAATCCACATCTGAAGTTACTGTAAAAACCGTTGGCGCCGTAAATTCAGGAAAATAATATTGTATGTGTTGAAATAAGGGAATGAGTTGCTCTTCAATCTCAGAATTATCAGGAAATTTCTTTGCGACCTCAGCGTCTAATTGTTGCTGCAAGGTATCTTGAATTCTTTGTGCCCAAATACTATCTGCAAATTGTTTCGGAAAAAATTGTGGATATTGTTTTTTAAGCTTCGGAATATCTTGAACAGATGCCGCCGCAAATTCTTTATCAAAACGAACCGTTTTTACATCCATAGAAATGGCTTCGATTTCTTTCTCTTTTTTACTTTTTGAATCACAAGCCGCAAAAAGGATTACTACAAATAACAACGCGTAAAATTTCATATACAACTACAATTTGACAACTGTTTAACGTTATCTCCTTTTTTTAATTTTAACTTTAGTTTATTTTTGTGTGCAAAGGTAGGCTTTATAGTTCAAAATATTAGGGTGTTCTGCATTCACACTTTAAAGTTTGCCAATAAATAAAAAGTATTATGCAAACGGAAAAAGTAGTAGATCACATTGTAAATTGGTTAAAAGAATATGCTACAAACGCCAATATGGATGGTTTTGTAGTAGGTATAAGCGGCGGTATTGATTCTGCTGTAACATCCGCTTTATGTGCTAAGACAGGGTTAAGAACATTATGCCTAGAAATGCCAATCCACCAAGCTCAAAGCCAAGTTACTCGAGGGCAAGAACATATTGCTTTTTTAAAAACAAATTATGCTAACGTAAGTGATGTTAAAGTAGACCTTACTTCGGTGTTTGAGCAATTTAAGACCGAAGTACCACAAACCAACGATATTACTTTTTTAGACTTAGCCTTGGCTAACACCCGTGCGCGATTACGTATGAGCACCTTATATTATTTTGCAGGATTACATCGATATTTGGTTGCTGGAACTGGTAATAAAGTAGAAGATTTTGGCGTTGGTTTTTACACAAAATATGGAGATGGTGGCGTAGATTTAAGCCCGATTGCCGATTTACTTAAAAGCGAAGTTTATGAAATAGGAAGGTATTTAAAAGTTCCGACATCTATTTTAGAGGCAGCACCTACCGACGGTCTTTTTGGTGATAGCCGTACCGATGAGGACCAAATAGGCGCTAGTTATGACGAATTGGAATGGGCTATGAAAATGAAAGAAAATGGTAAAAAACCAACCGATTTTGAAGGAAGAAAACAAGAGGTTTTTAGTATTTACTTACGCTTAAATAGCGCTAACCAGCACAAAATGAATCCTATTCCTGTATGCAATATTCCTAATTCCTACAAGGTTTTATAGTATTCAACGAGTTTTCTGTACGTTGAACGAATAATCCCTCATACTGACAATCTTTTTTTTAGTTTTGATTTGTAGTATTATTATTACAAACCTCACACTTTTTGCTCCCTTATAGAATTATTAAGGTTTTAATAACAAAGAGACTAATGAAAAAAATTGTCATTGCAGATCATCATCCAGTTACCCGTAAAGGGATTTCTTGTATGTTGAAAAAGAAAAAAGATGAATTCTCAATACTTGCAAAAGTTAACAACGGAGAAGAGCTCTACAAAAGTTTACAGGAACATAGTCCTGATATTCTAATTATGGAAATAGACATGCCTCAAATTAATGGCATTAACGCTTTACGAAGCATTAAAGAATCTTTCCCACAAACACGGGTATTAATTTTTTCAACACATCCAGAAGAAATCTATGCGCTTCGTTCCATAAAATCTGGAGCAGCAGGCTATGTGCCAAAAACAGCTTCAACACAAGTGTTTTTAGATGCACTTGGTAAAATTGCAAAAGGTGGAATTTTCTTAAACGAAGAGCTTACTTCTACGTTTACAAGTCGTAATGTAGGTGAAAGCAGTGCGATTAGCCGTTATAAAAAGCTTTCGTCTCGCGAAATCGAAGTTTTAAACTTACTTTCTAGAGGAAAAAGAAATAAGGATATCGCTAATGCACTTAATATTAACGAAAAAACAGTAAGTACTTATAAAACGAGGTTGCTTAAGAAACTAAAAGTAGATAATCTAGCCGATTTAATACACCAGTCTCGTATGTTTCAATTTGGGTAATTATAAAACCCTACGTAATTTTTCTGAAATCACTTTTTTTAGCGTAATGTAATCCACAACATCTTGCAGGTCTACCTGTGAGCCCTTTGGGTTTTGTTCTTTTATAGCATCTGAAAGCTCTTTAATCTTTTGGTTTACTAATTCACGCCGTAAATTTAAAATTGTCTCACTCACCACCTGTGACACAGAATGCGACTTTTCTTTTACATAAATCTCATTACGCTCCCAATCGTGCAGGCTGTATTTTTCTTCTTCCATCAAAATATCGGTAACAGCCGATGCTTTTTCAGGCTGTAAACTATTTACAAAAGCATCTACTTTTAAATCTTCTTCACGTGTTAACCGATCTATAATATCATAATATAAATCTTTAAATGCTTCGTTGGTAAATTCAATTTCATCTTCTTGAAGATCTAAAAATATTTTCTGAAACACCGTTGTCGTTTGCATTTCGGGTTTAAAAGTAACATCGCCCTTTTCATCGGTATCAAGTATTAATTCTTCAAAATCTTCTTCCTTAGTTCCATACAGTAATAGCAACTCGATGATTTTACGTTCCAACTCGAACTGGACATCAATCTTTTCTGCTTTTTCTTTTTCTGAAGAAACAACTTGCATGGGCTGCTTTTCAGTTCGTTTCTTTCTAGAAGCATCCCGGTTATCCTTATTAACCAACTGAGCTAATGTATTAAAAAGCACTTCTTCCGAAATATCCATAATTCGAGAACATTCCTTAATATAAATCTCCCGCTTAATTACATCAGGTATTTTCGAAATGCTCAACACCATATCACGAATGGTGTCGGCTTTTTTTATAGGGTCATTTTTTGCTTCGTGGGCCAATAACGAAGCTTTGAACGAAATAAAATCTCGGGAATTTTCATCTAAATACAACTTTAATTCTTCCAGCGAATTTTTTCGAGAAAAACTATCTGGATCCTCTCCTTCAGGAAACGTACAGATTTTTACGTTCATTCCCTGTTCTAAAATTAAATCCACACCGCGAAGTGAAGCTCGTAATCCTGCCGCATCTCCATCGAATAAAACAGTAATGTTTTGAGTAAGCCGGTTTACTAACCTGATTTGCTCAGGAGTTAAAGCAGTACCAGATGATGATACCACGTTTTCAATCCCCGTTTGGTGAAACTGAATTACATCGGTATAGCCTTCCACCAAATAACAATTATCCTCTTTGGCAATGCTCTGTTTTGCGTGGTAAATACCATATAGTACCTTACTTTTATGATAAATATCACTTTCGGGAGAGTTTAGATACTTAGCTGCTTTTTTGTCGTTTGTTAAAATTCGCCCCCCAAAGCCTAAGGTACGACCACTCATACTACGAATAGGAAACATAACCCTACCTTTAAATCGGTCGAATTGTTTCTCGCCCTTTACTATCGTTAAGCCTGTTTTATCAAGATAATCGAGTTTGTATCCTTTTTTTATAGCGTGGTTGGTAAATGCATCCCAACTATCGGGCGAAAATCCTAAATCGAATTTTTTAATGGTCTCTTCAGTAAAGCCTCGTTCTTTAAAATAACTAAGACCTATAGCTTTACCTTCCTCAGTTTTAAACAAAACGTGCTTAAAATAATCCTTTGCAAACTCGCTTACCAAGTATAGGCTTTCGCGTTCGTCGGCTTGTTGCTTTTGTTCGTCGGTCTGTTGAGCTTCCTCAATCTCGATACCGTACTTTTTGGCCAAGTATTTTATAGCTTCAGGATAGGTAAAGTGTTCGTGCTCCATTAAAAAAGCAACTACGTTCCCTCCTTTTCCGCTACTGAAATCTTTCCAAATCTGTTTTACCGGAGAAACCATAAAACTGGGCGTACGCTCATCACTAAACGGACTAAGGCCCTTAAAGTTACTACCTGATTTCTTTAATTGTACAAAATCACCAATCACCTCCTCTACACGAGCGGTTTCAAATACATTGTCTATGGTGGTTTTTGATATCATGATTCAGTATTCAGTATTCAGTATTCAGTATTCAGTATTCAGTATTCAGTATTCAGTATTCAAAGATGTAGAAATATACTGAGTTAAGAATTTCAACATCCATATTCTTATCAACAAAAAGGCTCCTTTTTCAAAAAAAGAAGCCTTCAAAAATACAGCTAATTAACAAATTAATCGACATCAAAACGAAGTCCTAAAGAAACATTTCTTTGATCGATTGGGTTATCTTTAAAAATGGTGTTTAGATCATATTTTACATAAATCGCTGTTCCTTTCCAGCCAATGTAACCGCTAAGCCCGTAAATAAAATTGTTTGTATTATAACTTGCTTTTAGCTTTTCTTTTACATCTTCTCCATCTTCGGAATATTTTAGCTTTTGACGTGAGCTAAGGTTAAAACCTGCATACCCGCCTAGCCCTACTTTAATTTTATTGTAGGTATTATATCTAAAATATTCATCTTTTTCAATTTTTTCTGAAGGGCCAAACTCAAAATGAACAGGGAATACTAAGTTATCCATTCGAAACTTCGATTTATCCAAATCTAACCGGAATTCTTGCAACTCCGTTTGATCACCTGTATCTACATAGTAACGGTTATCAGTAGGTTTTAATCCATTGAATTGAAATGAGAAACCATATTTTACACGCAACCAATTGGTGTTTTTAAACACCCGGGTTCTCCAAGCCCAACCGATTTCAGCAAAACGACTTCCACCAATTTTAAAGTCTGAATCGTCTAATGATTGCCCTTCGGTTATCGCATTATTTAAACCAAATGCAAACATAAAAGCACTGGTTGTTCTACGGTCGTATTTTTTTGCTTTGTTCTTTTTTCCTAAGAAAATATAAGAATCTTCATCGTCGCCCGATCCAATACTTAAAACAACTCGTTCAGAGTCATCGGCTAAATTTTCACTGCCGCCGTTTCGTTCCAGCAACGCAATTTTATTATCGATAATCGCCAAGCGGTTTTCAATGTTCAACGCTCTTTTTTCAGCAGCTTTTCCTTTTAACTGTTCTGCTTCGGTTAAGGATACTTCGTCTTTTTCTAACCGCTGATTAATGTCTTCCACTTCGTTTTTTAGCGCTTGTTTTTCTTCGGTTACAATTTGCTCTTGGGCTGCTTTTAAAATAGCGATATCATCTGCAAGATTGTTTTCTTGTGCTTGTGCTGAGACCATAGTCAACACCCATACCGTGATGGCGGTACAATAGGTAATTATTTTCATGATTTGTGTGATTTAGTGCCTTTCGGCCTCCCTCCCGATTATGAAAGGGATTGCCTCTGGCGTGATTGATGAATGAATTATTTTAATTATTACGTTCTACAACAGCGGTTCGAATTTTATCAAATCCGTCACCTAAGGCATCAAATACTTTTTCTCTAAAACTTCGCTCGAGCTCGAGCTCTACATCTAAAAGCAGGGCTGCAGCATCTACTTTTTGAGTTTCAGGATTGAGTATTTGTCTGGTTTTTATGTCCCGTTGCGCATTAGCTAAAAGCGCATCAATTTCTTCAGGAGTTACTTCGTGGTTTTTACTTTGAATTTCTTTTACTTGCGCCACTACTTCGTCAACCTTATTATCAATAAAGCGCTCATTAGTTTTATCTACTACTTTGTTCTTCGGAATAGGTTGTTCTTTAAAATTGGTGTTGGTTTCAGCTATAGCTTCTTCTTTTTCAGGAGAAATTTCAACAGCTTGTTTTGATTGTATTTTTTGATTTACAAGTTGCTTTTTAGAAGCTGGTTGCTCCACTTTTTTCTCCGTCTTGGTATTCTCTTCAACAGCGATATCTTCTGAAATACTTTTTTGCGGAATAATTTCTAGTTGCTCCTCAGCATCTATTTTTTCTTTATTTGTCGGTGTTTTCACTAAGTTTTCAGAACCTGAAGCCACGTCATCTTTAATGAACAATGCCCCAATTACCAAAATACTCACCAAACTAGCTGCTACAGCATACCAAATAAAGTAGCTTTCCTTTTTTTGGGGTTTTCCTAAACGAGCATTCAACTTTTCCCAAGACTCGCTAGAAGGTTGTATTTCCCTTTCTTGTAATTTCTCGCGAATGTTTTCTTCAAGTTTATTGGGCTCCATAATTCACGTCATTTTGTTTATTAATATTGTTTTGAAGCATCTTGCGAGCTTTTGATAGTTGCGATTTTGATGTGCCTTCGCTAATCTGCAATAATTCGGCTATTTCACTGTGTTTGTACCCTTCCACAGCATATAAAACAAATACCGTTTTGTACCCTTCGGGTAAACTGTCTATCACTTTTTGAATTTCTTCCACCGCAAATTCAGTATCGATAGAAGTTGCATACTCTAGTGAATTTTCAATAACCGTTTCATCTTTAAAATAGAGTTTCTTATGTCTCCTTAATTCACTGATAGATTCGTTTACCATAATGCGCCGAATCCAACCTTCAAAACTACCTTGATCGCTAAATGAATCTAATTTTGAAAACACTTTGTAAAATCCGTTAAGCATGACCTCTTCAGCTAAATCATTATTTTTCAGATACTGTCTACAAACACTTAACATTTTAGGTGCAAATAATTGGTACAACTGGTGCTGAGCCTTCCGGTTGTCTTTTCGTGCTTTTTTTATGAGCACGGTGTAATTTTTATGTAAGGATATTAGTTTCACAATATGCTTCGCATGGCTTTCTATTTATATAGACGCAATATTAATTAAAAGGGTTGCCTGAAGGGTGAAAAAAGTATTCAGTATTCAGTATTCAGTATTCAGTTAGTAAAGATGTAGAAATATACTAAGGTAGAAATTTTAATAACTGCATTATTATCAACAAAAAGAATTCAAAGAATATCTAATTTAAAGAAAACTGTAGATTGACTCGCAAGATATTAATAACATCAATTTTAGACCAACCTAACTGAAAGGCAGGAAAAGATACAATTAACATGTATATTGACTCATAAATTATAATTCGATTATGAGAACAGTATTGCAACGTGTTAAAAAAGCTTCTGTCACGGTAGAAGGGGAAGTTGTTTCAAAAATTAATCAAGGATTTTTGGTATTTTTAGGCATTGAAGATGAAGATACCCAAGAAGATATTGATTGGTTGTGTAGAAAAATAACAAGGCTACGGGTATTTTCAGATACAGCTGATGCGATGAATCTTTCTGTTAAAGATGTTGACGGAGACATTTTGGTGGTAAGTCAGTTTACCTTACATGCAAGTACAAAAAAAGGAAATCGCCCTTCGTTTATAAAAGCAGCTAAGCCAGATGTGGCAATCCCCTTATACGAGAAATTCATTAAGCAACTCGAAAAAGAACTCAATAAAGTAGTAAAAACAGGTGTTTTTGGAGCCATGATGGATGTTGCTTTAATTAACGATGGACCTATAACTATTAATATAGATTCAAAAAATAAAGAATAATTTCACATTTTTTTAACAATTGTGTATATTGCGCCCATGCGAAACTTTATTGCTCTAGGCGTAGTTATTCTATCTACCATTTCCGTTTTTGCGCAGGAAACCCAATATTCCGTTGCTGCCTTATCCTCAACGCTTGCTAAAAACGCCAATAGTGTATTGTTGGATGAAAAAATAGAAATAGATATTACCAAAAATGACCAGATGGTTTATAAAAACCATAGAGCCATTATGGTGCTAAATAAAAAGGGCGACAACAATCTAGACGCCTATGCGTATTATGATGATGACGCTAAAATAAAGGATATCGAAGCTTGGGCCTATGATGCCATGGGTAATGAACTGGAGCATTTTAAAAAACGTGATTTTCGCGACATCAGTGCTTCAGATGGGTTTTCAATTTATAATGATGATCGAGTATTATATTTAGATTACACTCCAACAACATACCCTTATACGTTGGTTTTCGAGTCGGTTACCCAAAGTAATACCACTGCACACATACCGCGTTGGTTTCCCATCGGAGGGTATTACACTTCTACAAAAAATAGTGAGTTTACGGTAAAATACAACCCTTCTAATAAGCCCAATGTTTTAAAAAAGAACCTTGAAGGATATGATATTTCAATTTCTGAAACTCCAGACTCTTTTATCTGTAAAGCAGAAAATTTAGAAGCAATTAAAAGGGAAGAATATAGCCCTTCATACCGAAATATTTTGCCACACGTAAAGTTTGCTCTAAATAATTTTTACCTAAAAGGTGTCGCTGGATATGGAAAAGATTGGAAGGAATTTGGTGCTTGGATGGACAAAACACTTTTAACAGGAGTAAGTGAACTATCCCCAGCCACTATTGCAAGAGCAAAACAATTAGTCTCCGGCGAAACAACTAACTTAGGAAAAGCAAAAAAGATTTATGAATACCTTCAAAACAAAGTGCGTTATATAAGTATTCAAATTGGAATTGGCGGTTGGAAACCTATGTTAGCAGAAGATGTTGATAAATTAAGCTATGGCGATTGCAAGGCCTTAACTAATTATACAAAAGCCTTATTGGATGTCGTGGGTGTACCTTCCTATTATACCGTCCTCTATGCTGGAAATGAAGAGATAGATCTCGATTCTAATTTTGCTGGAATACAAGGTAACCACGTAATTTTAGGTGTGCCTAAGGGAGATGAAATTGTTTGGTTAGAATGCACCAGCCAAGACACTCCGTTTGGATACGGCGGAAATTTTAGCGATGACCGGGATGTATTAATGGTTACACCAGAAGGAGGTAAAATTGTTCATACAAAAGCCTACACTTTTAAGGACAATGTTAAAAAAAATTCGGGGACTATCACAGTTAGTCCTTCAGGTACAATACAAGCAGATTTTAAAGGAGTTTACACTGGTTTGCAGTATGATGAAAAATATCACCTTAAGAATTTAGATGCAGACGATCTAGAGAAGCAGTATAAAAACAGATGGTCCCACATCAATGGATTTAACATAGAAAACATAGTGCTTGATAATAATAAAGATAAAATTTTATTTACTGAACAGCTCTCCATAAACATGCCTAGCTATTGTTCATCAATAGGTAATGATTTGCTTTTTGGACTCAACATGTTTTCACAATCGGTATCTGTACCACCTCGTTTTACAGATAGAAAACAAAAACTTAGAATAGCTGAAGGCTTTACCGAAACCGACACATTAACAATAAACATTTCCGAAACACTTAATATTGACAGCCTCCCCGAAGCTGTAAGCATTGAAAATAAATTTGGAAGCTATGCTTTTTCAGTTTCAAAAATTTCAGAAAATACTATTGAATACAGGCGCACCTTTATCTTAAAAAAAGGCACTTTTCCTGCTTCAGATTATAAAAAATACCGGTCTTTTTTACGAAGAGTTTCTAAAATGGACCAATCAAAAATCTTATTAAATCAGAATAGCTAATCATTACACTATACTTATGAAATTTATTTTTACTCTTATTTTTACGCTAAGTTGCTTACAATTTACTTACTCTCAAGATTTCAGATTTGGGAAAGTCTCTAAAAAAGAACTATTAGAGAAACAACACCCAACGGATTCAACAGCAGATGCTGCTATTTTATACCGAGAAATGAAAACCCGGTTTGAGTATTCTGAAACCGATGACTTTTACTTATTAACCGAAGTTTTTGAACGAGTAAAAATATACAATAAAGAAGGTTTTGACTGGGCCAATAAAAAAGTAAGATTGTATCAAAGCAGTGGAAGTTCAGACGAAGAAATTTCAGGATTAAAAGGGTATACTTTCTTTTTAGAAGACGGTAAAGTTAAAGATGAAAAATTACGTAACGATGGTATTTTTGAAGAAGAAGTTAATGAATTTTTAGAAGTTACGAAATTCACTATGCCAGCCGTTACAGAAGGCTGCGTAATTGAATACAAATACACAATAAAATCACCGTTTGTAACAAACATCGATGAGTATAGGTTTCAGGAGCAAATACCAGTCAATAAAGTAGAGATGCGCTTCGCCGTACCTGAATATTTCAATTATAAAATGCATCAAAAAGGCTGGGTACCTTTTAAAATAAAAGAAGATGGGCAAACACGGAGTATGTATTTTAACTCTAGTGCATCTGTAGCTTCAGGTTTTGGCGGTGTGAGACAAAACACAAGAACGCAACGAGTAGAGATTGAGTATAGAGAAAACAGTTATGAGGTTTCAATGGAGCAAGTGCCAGCTTTAAAAGAAGAGGCTTTTTCAGGAAATATTAATAACTACACTACCTCTCTAAAGTTTGAACTTTCCTACACCAAGTTTCCAGGATCTTCATTAAATATGTTTACGACAACTTGGGAAGACGTTTCAAAATCGGTATATGACTCCAATGCTTTTGGAGATCAGTTAAAAAGAGATAGTTATTTTGATGATGATATAGACAACCTTTTAAGCGGTATCAGTGAGCCCACAAAAAAAATGATCAAAGTATATGAGTTTGCGAAAGGTAAAATGAATTGGAATGAGCTTGGAGGTCTTTTTACTCAAGAAGGCACAAAAGATGCCTATAAAAAAGGTTCCGGAAATGCAGCCGATATAAATTTATTATTAGTTACCATGCTCCGGTATGCAGGCCTTAACGCTAATCCAGTTTTGGTAAGTACAAAATCACATGGAATTCCTTTATTTCCAACACGCAACGGATTTAATTATGTAATAGCAGCAGTTGAAAACGGGAATAACACGGTGCTTTTTGACGCTACTATAAAAGAAGGAGAGCCTAATGTTTTACAACCAGAGTTACTAAACTGGCAAGGAAGAATTGTACGAGAAGACCGTAGTTCTTCTTGGGTTTCATTATATCCATCTAAACACGCCGTGCAGAGTACTATGATGAATTTGGCCATCAATAAAGACGATTATTCTATTACTGGATCTACGCAAAACCGATTTACAGGTCATTATGCTTTAAGCCAACGTAAAAGTTTTATAAACGCTAAAGAAGAAGATATCCGTAAAAAATTAGAAGAAAATAATGGAGAGACTGAAATTTCAAATATTACTTTTGAAAATTTAAAGAAATTGTACCAACCCGTTTCATTGAAATATGATTTTGAAAACTTTGATGCTGTAGAAGAAATAGGTGGTAAATTATACTTTTCTCCATTATTATTCTTAGCTATGGATGAAAATCCATTTAAATTAAATGAACGCAGTTATCCAATTGATTTTAATTACCCTGTAAAAGACAGGTATATTGTAACCGTTGATATTCCTGAAGGCTATACAATCGAATCTGTTCCAGAAAGTGCCGCATTTGCTTTAGGAGAAAATTCCGGAATGTTTAAATACATGATCAATAATCTTGGCGGTAAACTACAAATATCAGTAGAGTTTGCTTTAAATACTGCTACTATGCCTGCTCATGATTATGGTAATATCAAAGAATTTTTTAAGCTGATGATTGATAAAGAACATGAGAAGATAGTGCTTACTAAAGCATAATGTAAGTTTGATTGTAATTGATTATCGGGTGACTAATTTTTAACCAATAACCAAATAACAAAACCTATTTTTCGTCTTTTTTAAAGAGTAAAAATTTTAATATAACTCCGTATATAAAAATAGGGTTGAAATTTACTCCTAAACTCAATGAAATTGAAGTATTTTTGAATTTAAAACATACCCAATGAACATTGAAAATGCACAAGAAGCAGTTGACAAATGGATCGATGAGCACGGAGTCCGTTATTTTAACGAACTTACCAATATGGCACAGCTTACTGAAGAGGTAGGCGAAGTAGCTCGCATCATTGCTCGCCGTTATGGAGAGCAAAGCGAAAAAGAAAGTGATAAAGGTAAAGACTTAGGCGAAGAGCTAGCAGATGTACTTTTTGTCGTTTTATGTTTAGCTAACCAAACTGGGGTAAACCTAGAAGAAGCTTTCCATAAAAAGTTAGATATTAAAACCAAGCGTGACCACGATCGCCATCACAATAATGAAAAATTAAAGTAATGTTTAAACAAATAATCAATCACAAAGGGTTTTGGAGGTCTGTACTATACTTAGGGCTTGCCTTTGTCGTTATCTTTATATTCATTAAATGGGCTTTTGAAGGATTTACTTCTAACTTTTTCGATGAACGAAACCCATATTTATTAATAGGCGGAAGCTTATTAACAGGTTTCCTGTATGGTTTTTTTGTAACCTACGGAAAGTTTAAAAATAAATTGAAAAAGTAATTTGCGTTTTATGAAAGCTGTACTCACAAGCAAAAACACCAAAGAGCTTTCAGCTACCATACAAGTTTCAGGCTCCAAAAGTGAATCGAATCGATTATTGATATTACAATCACTTTTTCCCAATCTTAAAACGGAGAACCTATCAGAAAGTGATGACACGATGGTGTTGCAAAAAGCATTACTATCACATCAAGGCAAAGTGGATATTCACCACGCTGGGACCGCCATGCGTTTTTTAACAGCCTATTTTGCCACTCAACCTGATGCTTCGGTTGTATTAACCGGTAGCGCACGCATGCAACAACGCCCCATAAAAATATTAGTCGATGCGTTGCGAGGTTTAGGAGCCGAAATAAATTATCTTAAAACAGATGGTTATCCACCTATTTCTATTTCAGGTAAAAAGATTATAAAGCAAAAAATTTCTATTGCCGGAAATGTAAGCAGTCAATATATTTCAGCTTTGTTATTGATAGCACCATCCTTACAAAATGGACTTACAGTACATATTGAAAAATCTGTCACTTCAGCTCCATACCTACATATGACAGTTGCTTTGCTTCAAAAAATTGGAATCCCTTGTAATTTTTCAGAAAACAGCATTGAAGTAAAGCCAGTTTCAGCAATTAAAAACACAGCGATATTAATAGAATCTGATTGGAGTTCAGCATCCTATTTTTATAGTATTGTAGCTCTTTCTGAAGCATCAAACATAACCCTAAGAGGCTATTTTAAAGATAGTTTACAAGGTGATTCTATTTTAGCGACCATTTATGAAACGTTGGGTGTCACCACACAATTTAATGAAAAAGATGCCTCCATCACCCTTTCAAAAAACAACAAACCAATTGCCGACCACGTTTTATTAAATCTTGCAGATGCGCCTGATATTGCACAAACTATTGCCGTTACGTGTTTTGGACTAGGTTTAGGCTGTAAATTAACTGGATTGCATACCTTAAAGATAAAAGAAACAGATAGATTGCTTGCTTTACAAACCGAATTGAAAAAATTAGGAGCTAAAATTTCGGTCAGCAATGATACTTTAGAATTAATGGTTTCAGAAAAAAATAAAGAACACGTAACCATCCAAACCTACAACGATCACCGTATGGCAATGGCTTTCGCGCCTTTAGCTTTAAAAAGAAATATTAAAATTGATGACGCGGGAGTGGTTTCAAAATCGTTTCCAACCTATTGGGAAGACATCCAAAAAGTAGGTATAAACGTCAATTTTAAATAATAATTGCTTATTTACTTGACAACCCCTATGTTGAGGTTGTATATTTGCAGCTTTTCAAGACAAAACACCACTTTTTATGGGAATGAAACTTTCTAATTTCAATTTCGAATTGCCAGAAGAACTTTTGGCAGAATATCCAGCATCTAACCGTGATGAAGCCAGATTAATGGTTTTAAACCGAAAAGAGAAAACCATTGAGCATAAGATGTTTAAAGACCTCATCGACTATTTTGAAGAAGACGATGTAATGGTATTGAACAACACCAAGGTTTTTCCGGCACGATTATTTGGAAACAAAGAAAAAACAGGAGCTCGTATTGAGGTTTTCCTTTTGCGTGAACTAAACCCAGAAACCCGACTTTGGGACGTTTTGGTAGATCCTGCTCGTAAAATAAGAATTGGTAATAAATTATATTTTGGTGATGACGAATCGTTAGTAGCTGAAGTTATAGACAACACTACTTCGCGCGGGCGTACACTTCGATTTTTGTTTGATGG
The DNA here is from genome assembly GCF_963974425.1 of uncultured Marixanthomonas sp. Classification (NCBI taxonomy): domain Bacteria; kingdom Pseudomonadati; phylum Bacteroidota; class Flavobacteriia; order Flavobacteriales; family Flavobacteriaceae; genus Marixanthomonas; species uncultured Marixanthomonas sp. Next base: position 35,545 of record NZ_CAXBCK010000021.1, on the reverse strand, counting down.
ATCGTATGAAGAATTCAGAAATAAATTAACAGAATTAGGCGAAACTCCATTGCCTAAATACATTAAAAGAGATGTAGAACCAGAAGATGCAGATCGTTACCAAACTATCTTTGCTAAAGAAGAAGGGGCCGTTGCTGCACCAACCGCTGGGTTGCACTTTTCAAAACACTTATTGAAGCGCCTTGAAATAAAAGGAATCAACTTTGCCGAAGTTACTTTACACGTTGGCTTAGGAACCTTTAGCCCAGTTGAGGTAGAAGACCTTTCTAAACACAAAATGGACTCTGAAGAAATTGCATTGCCACAAAGCTCTGTTGATACTATTAATAATGGAATTAATAGAAAAAAACGAGTTTGTGCCGTGGGAACAACCGTAATGCGTGCTTTAGAAAGTTCAGTATCCTCAAACAGTATGCTTAATCCGTATGCAGGATGGACTAACAAATTTATTTTCCCTCCATATGATTTCAGTATTGCAAACTGTATGGTAACCAATTTCCATACACCAAAATCAACATTATTGATGATGGTAGCCGCTTTTGCAGGTCATGATTTTGTAAAAGAAGCCTATGCTGAAGCTGTAAAAGAAAAATACAGATTTTACACATATGGTGATGCCATGCTTATCATATAAATAGGTAAACAACTATTTAAACTTTTGAAAAATCCTGATGTAACAATCAGGATTTTTGCTTTTAAAGAGGCTAATGATTTTCTTGTTTCAAAATAAAAAAGTAACTTGTAGTATTGTAGTCGCATCAATATCAATAGTGTATGAAAAAAACTACTTTTTTATTCTTTTTTATTTTTTCTATGTTTACGGTTTTTTCTCAAGAAACTACCGTGAACACCCCTATTAGCTGGAATATAGAAGATACTGATGAGGCGACCACCATCAACCTTCCTCCTCTAGACCTTTTGGCTCTTCATCGTGAAGACAGTATAAACGACCGTGATAAAAGCCTCCCGTGGCGATACGGCATCAAGCGAAGTTTAAAAATAGATGTTCATAAAGACGGTACTGTTACTTATTTAGACAATGGTGATAAATTATGGCGTATTGCAATTAGTTCGCCCAATGCTGTTAATTTGAGTATTAATTTTGATGATTTTTACGTTCCCTCTGGCGCCAAGCTGTTTTTATATAATGACGATAAAACTGATGTATTACTACCATTAACCACAAACCAAAATCGCAACAACCAACAATTGGGTTCTTGGTTTATAAATGGAGACAAAATTTGGTTGGAATATTATGAACCTTCATCTGTAAATGAAGAAGTACTTTTAAATATAAGTAGTATTATACACGGATACCGAATGGGTAAAGTTGAGCGATACATGGATGGAATTCGAGGCTTAAACGATTCTGGAGATTGTAATTACGATGTTAATTGCTCTATAGGAGAAGACTTCGATAGTCAAAAAGATATTCTGAAAAAGGCAGTTGCACTCCTTAATTTAGGAAATGGCTATTTATGCTCCGCTGTTCTTATAAACAATACCAATAAAGACAAAACACCCTATTTACTTACTGGAAATCACTGTCTAGACAATAGCGACCCCGCTTTTTGGTCTGTCAGATTTAACTGGATGAGTCCGAGTCCTATTTGCGGAGAAGATCAACCTAGCACAGATCTTCAGACAAATTTTACTATAAGTGGAGCAGAACTGAAAGCAGCCAACAATATCAGTGATTTTGCCTTAGTAGAATTATACAATGAAGTTCCCTCTTCTTGGGATGTTGCTTTTGCGGGTTGGGACATTACGGACGAACTACCATTATATGGAATAGGCATTCATCATCCCAATGGTGATATTATGAAAATATGTAGAGATAATTCGGGAGCGATACATGAAACTGCCAATGGTACCGAAGTATGGTTAATTGGCGGAGCATCTGTAGGCGAAGGAAAGGGCTGGGAAATAGGAACAACCGAAAGTGGTTCGTCCGGTTCCCCATTATTTAATCAAAACGGAAAAATAATTGGGCAATTATATGCCGGTAATTCTTCTTGTGACGGCTTAGAAAACAATAATGAGTATGACATCTACGGAAGATTGGCTGTTTCTTGGGATACCGGATCGACACCTGATAAGCGGCTTAAAGAATGGTTGGATCCTAACGAAACAGGGCAAACCCAACTAGAAACCATACAAAACTTACTGAATGTTCCAGATTTTGATATTACAGGAGAGTTAAAAATTTTTCCCAACCCAGCTTCTGAAACCATCACGGTAATGAACAGCCGCTACCCTAATCTATCGTATCATTTTTATAGCGTAACGGGTCAACAAATAAGTCAAGGATCTGTCTCCAGTACCATGAATACCATTTCGGTAGCTCAGGCTGCTGAAGGCATGTACTTTTTACAATTGACAGATTTAGACTCTAATTCTAGTATTACCAAAAAGATTGTTGTTAGCAGGAGGTAGTTGTTGGTAGTTTTACGTCCAGCATGTAGTATCCAGTCCTTCGGCTTCGCTCAGCACAAGTATTAAAACACAAATACTTCTTAAACATTCCATAAACAAATTTCTATACCTTAATTTTGCGATCTTATGGTTTCAGAAAAAAAAGACATCCGCGCATTATCAAAACAAGAGTTACGTGATTTTTTTGTAAGCATTGGCGATCAAGCCTTTCGAGGCAACCAAGTTTACGAGTGGCTATGGAATAAAGGCATCCATAATTTTGAGGATATGACGAATATCTCAAAAGAAACTCGTACGCATTTAGAGCAAAACTTTGTGATAAACCATATTGAAGTGGACAGCTTGCAAAAAAGCAACGATGGCACTATTAAAAATGCCGTTAAATTGCACGATGGGTTTGTGGTAGAGTCGGTATTAATCCCGACTAAATCACGAACAACAGCGTGTGTTTCTTCACAAGTTGGTTGCAGTTTGGATTGTAAATTTTGTGCCACGTCTCGATTAAAACGCATGCGGAATTTAAATCCCGATGAAATTTTTGATCAAGTGGTTGCAATTCACAAAGAAAGTTTACTCTACCACGACAAACCACTCTCTAACATTGTATATATGGGAATGGGCGAACCATTGATGAACTATAAAAACGTCTTAGAGTCCGTTAAAATGATAACTTCTGAAGAAGGCTTAGGCATGTCACCTAAACGAATTACGCTTTCCACATCGGGTGTTCCTAAAATGATAAAAAAACTGGCCGATGACGAGGTTAAATTCAACCTGGCCGTTTCCTTACATTCTGCTATTCAGGAAACGCGAGAACAGATTATGCCATTTGCTAAAAGCTTTACGTTACCAGACCTGCGCGAATCGCTAGAATATTGGTATGCCAAAACAAACCGTCGCATTACCTACGAATATATAGTTTGGAACAATATAAATGATACTGAAAAAGACGTAGATGCCTTGGTACAGTTTTGCCAATCGGTTCCTTGTAAAATTAATTTGATTGAGTATAACCCGATTGATGATGGGGAGTTTCAACAAGCTGCAAACTCGGCACTCGATATGTATATTAATAAACTAGAAAAAAACAAGATCCCCGTTACGGTACGTAGAAGCCGCGGAAAAGATATTGACGCCGCTTGTGGGCAATTGGCTAATAAAAGCTAATTTATTTATATACTTTCATTTAAAATAGGAAGTCTTTCTCCATTAAAAGGAGGTTGGTCAATTGAATATCGTGAACTTTTAAAAATCCTCTTATCTTCTGATGGAAGTGTATATTCCCATACAACATTGCTCTCGCTATCAATTTCAATTAGTAAGCCTTTCGTACCTGAAGTGATTAAAGTATTTCCGTTTTGCAATCGATTTGCTCCAGATAAAATAGGAGAGTTTATTTCTGTATTAACGTAAGACCACGCTACATGCAATGGATTGTTATTTACATTTGGTTGTAAGTTGTACATACCATCGGCCTGTTGGGAAATTTTAACTTCATCTACTGATGATAGATGTTCAAATTTTTCATTATTAAAAACTAAAAAATTTCCTGAGTTGTTTGGTTTATTAGCGATATAAGTAACATCATGCTGCCCGAACAATTTTTGGTTTTCATCAGTACCCGTTTTGTATGCTTTAGGATTACCCCATCTGTATAAAAAATCACCTCCCTTATTATATTGCCCCCCAGTATGAGAAGCTGCTTCTTGAGTGCTAGTAGAGTGGTCAATAATAAAGAACTCGTTAAACCTTCTACTACTGAAGACAATTTGATTAAATTCTTCTATATAAGATAGAGAATTTACATGGTTGAAATTAGCTTCACCATTAGAGTAATTAATATCTGCTAATTCAGGGTGCTCAGATACTATACCAAAATTTTCTTTTAAATTATCAAAATCTTGAATTAAATGGTCCCAAATAGACCATTGCCAAATTATCTCGGCATTGTTATTCCCAAGAGGTTTTACTTCTATAATTCTATCAGGCCATACTTCTCTATTAAAAAGTAAATTAGGGTCCCTCCCATTCCTAATGGCTTCCTCTGAAGTCTTCCTATCCCAAACTGAAGCTAAAATATTTCCATTCGGAAGAATTTCTATATCATGATGCATACTATATTCAGATGTACTATATTCCCAATTCCAAATTTTTCGACCTTCAAAATTAAAAATTTCAATCCCGCCAGTTGTTCCAGCAAAGGAAAAAGTATGATTAGGAACTATGTATGATCTTACTAAGTTACCTTCTTCAGTTAAATAGTTTGCTATCCCTCTATTTTCTGATTCCCACTTTTTAACAACAAACCCTTCCATATTAATTAAATAGATGCTATTCGATGATAATGGAGCAATTAAAGTGTAGCCTTCATAAAAGGAATTACTGTTATAAATAGTTATATCCTTATTAAGAACTACCTCTTGCTCTTCAATTTCAGGTAAAGTAACAGAGTCATCCTTTTTACAGGAAAAAAAAAGAAAGCAAGAAAAAAAAATTAAAGATATAGGGAATGAAAGCTTCATAAGAATTACTGTAAATTAAAAAAAGCACTTAAAGATTAACCCTAAGTGCTTTAAATACAAATCTAAAAAAATTTATTTCTTAACTATTTTGAAAGATTTTTTAGCTCCTTCAATAGTAACTGTAGCAATATACACACCAGAGTTTAAAGAAGCAATATTAACTACTTCACTAGTGTTAGAAAGTTTTTTAGAGATAACTTCTTGTCCTAAAACATTGTATAAGTTTACGTTTTCAAAAGCTCTATCTGCAGAAATATTTAAATTGCTGTTGTCAACAAAATATTCAAATCCATTGAAGGTTTCTTCATTAACTCCTAATACATCAGAAGTTACTTTGAAATCATCCATTACAAATCCAAACTGATCTTGACTCACTACATTTATAGCTATGTATACAGTTTCTCCAGCTAAGAAATCTAAATCAAAGCTAAAATCTGTATACTCAATAGCAGGAGCTTGTAAATCGCTTGCTAAAAAAGAAAAATCACCTGGCTCAGTACCAGTAGTCGATACACCTACATTAAACCTTTCATCAGAGTAAGTGGCATCGGCCGCTTTAGCCCAAAACTCAACTGTGTTTCCTGATGCTCCTAATTCGATAGCCGGAGAGATTATCCAATCATCGTTAAATTGAGCTCCATCAGGTACAGCAGCAAAACATGCCATTGCCTTTTCTCCACTTCTAGCACTCCAATCAGAATCAGCACTAGGCTCTAAAGGAGGGTTAGTAGCCGTTGAGTTAAAAACAATAAAAGCACCTGTATATCCAGAATTATCATAACTTATATCTTGAAACCCATAAGTTGGCAAACCATCTACATCTACTAAAGTATAATCCCCAACATCTTCAATGATAAAGTTATCGTAACTTTCAAAGTCATCTTCAAATAAAACTGTCTGCGCATTCATAGCAAAAGCAGCAAAAAAAGCTGCTAATAAAGTAATTTTTTTCATAATAAATATAATTTTGTTTAATTAAGCTGCTAAACTACATAAAAGGTATTATTCAACACAACTATTTTCCCATTTTAACTTATTTTTGAAACACCAATGAAAATCGTTTCCCAAATAAAACTTCCCATTGAAACTGAAATGGAACTTTTTGAAAAAAAGTTCTCGGGAGCCATGTCATCAAAAGTGGCTTTGCTCAATCGCATTACCCACTATGTAGTAAATAGAAAAGGGAAACAAATGCGACCTATGTTCGTTTTTCTTATCGCAAAGATGACGGGCAACGGCACAGTGGAAGAACGCACCTATCGTGGCGCTTCGGTTATTGAGCTTATCCATACCGCAACTTTGGTACACGACGATGTAGTGGACGACAGCAACCGTCGACGGGGGTTCTTTTCCATTAATGCGCTGTGGAAAAATAAAATTGCTGTTTTAGTTGGTGATTACCTACTCTCAAAAGGGTTATTGCTTTCTATTGATCACGAAGATTTCGATTTGCTTAAAATAATTTCAGTAGCTGTTCGTGAAATGAGCGAGGGCGAACTGCTTCAAATTGAAAAAGCAAGACGTCTCGATATTACCGAGGCCATTTATTTTGATATTATCCGCCAAAAAACAGCTACACTCATTGCTGCTTGTTGTGCTATGGGAGCGCAATCTGTAAATGCACCCAAAGAAGAAGTAGAAGCCATGCGTGAGTTTGGTGAGTTAATCGGGATTGCTTTTCAAATAAAAGACGATCTCTTTGATTATGGAGAAGAAAAGATAGGTAAACCCACCGGGATTGATATTAAAGAGCAAAAAATGACGCTTCCTTTAATTTACACGTTAAATACGGTTCCGCCCAAAGATAAACGGTGGATTATCAATTCAGTAAAAAACCATAATAAAGACAAAAAAAGAGTAAAGCAAGTCATTGCTTTTGTTAAAGATTCTGGCGGTCTTGAATATGCTGTTTCAAAAATGAAAGACTATCAGCAACGTGCGCTGCAAATTCTTCAGGAATATCCAAAATCACCTTATAAAGACTCGTTAGAGTTGATGGTAAATTATGTGATAGAACGGAAAAAATAGGTTTTTGATACTACTCCTTTTTATAAATATCCTTTCGGTATCCGTCGTCTTCCCCTTCTAAAATCTGCAAATAGCTTTTATAACGAGACCACGCAATTTCTTGATTCTCCAAGGCATCTTTTATCGCGCATTGAGGTTCATTTACATGAAGACAATTATTGAATTTACATTCTTGCTTACGTTCAAAAAATTCTGGAAAATAGTCACCCAGCTCTTCTTTATCTATTTCAACTACACCAAACCCACGAATTCCGGGTGTATCAATAATTTGAGCACCGAAGGATAGATCATACATTTCAGCGAAGGTTGTCGTATGTTGACCTTGTTTGTGTTGTTCAGATATTTCACCAGTTTTTAAACCAAGGTTAGTTTCAATAGCATTAACTAACGTAGATTTTCCTGTACCACTGTGACCTGAAAACACACTCACCTTATCTTGCATTACTGCTTTTACCTTATCTACATTTTTTCCAGTTTTTGCCGAAATGCCAATACATTCATAACCAATATCTCTATATAAAGCAGCAAGATATTTTATTTCTAGTAACTCGTCTTCATTGTACAAATCTATTTTGTTGAAAAGCAAAACAGCCTTAACATGATACGCTTCGGCTGTAATTAAAAAACGATCTATAAACGTGGTGAACGTGGGTGGGTTGTTAAAAGTTACTAACAAAAAGGCAACATCAATATTCGCAGCAATAATATGAGTCTGTTTAGAAAGGTTGACAGATTTTCTGATAATATAATTATCGCGCGATTCAATTTTATGAATAACACCAACGGTTTCGTCGCCTTTTGTCTCTATTTTGAAAACGACATGATCACCAACAGCCACAGGATTTGTACTCTTTATACCTCCTATTCTAAATTTCCCTTTTATACGGCATTGATAAAAATCACCCTGCTGAGATTTTACAGTGTACCAACTTCCAGTAGATTTATAGACAGTGCCTTTCATGGGTACAAAAGTCAGAAAATTAATTGGAAGTTATTGTTTATTGAATATTTTCTTTTGGTGGCCAATAGACTCTTGGTGAATAGCCTTATATAAGCGTAAAACAAACTCTTCACTAAGTTTGTTATGTTCTCCGGCTAAAATCATCCTACCTAAAATTTCGTTCCATCGTTTTACTTGTAGAATAGCAACATTATGGTCTTTTTTAAGTTCTCCTATATTATCTGCAATTTTCATCCGTTTACCCATCATTTGCACAATTTTATCATCAATCACATCTATTTGCGCTCGTAATTTGCTCAATTCATTGTTAAAAGCGACTTTATCGTCTCCTTTTTTACGAATACGAAGATCGACCGTCATTTGATCTAATGTTTGCGGTGTAATTTGCTGCTTGGCGTCGCTCCAAGCATTATCGGGGTCGTAATGTGTTTCGATCATCAAACCATCGTAGTTTAAATCTAATGCTGTTTGGCATAATTCAAAAATAATATCTCGCCTGCCAGCAATATGTGAAGGATCTAAAATCAACGGTAAATCTGGAAACTGATTTTGAAGATCAATAGGTATTTGCCACTCGGGATTGTTTCGGTATTTAGTTTTTTCATAAGTAGAAAAACCTCGGTGAATCACTCCTAAATTTTGAATATCTGCACTGTAAAAACGCTCTACTGCACCTAACCAAAGTGCTAAATCTGGATTTACAGGATTTTTAATTAACACCGTTTTATCGGTTCCTTGCAATGCATCTGCTATTTCTTGAACCACGAAAGGAGAAACGGTGGTCCTGGCACCGATCCATAATATATCAATATCGTGCTTTAATGCCAAATCTACATGATTTGCATTCGCTACTTCGGTGGTGGTCAACATACCTGTTTGGTCCTTCGCTTCTTGAAGCCATTTCAGTCCTAAGGCTCCAACGCCTTCAAAGTTTCCCGGCCGTGTTCTCGGTTTCCATATTCCAGCGCGGAGTACGGTAGTATCAGTATCTTTTAACTGATGTGCTATTTTTAACACTTGTTCTTGGGTTTCGGCACTACAAGGACCTGCAATGACCAATGGATGATCAAGTCCAAATGCATCTAACCAATTGCGTAGTTTTTTGCTGTTTTGCATAGTTTAAAAATAAAAAAAGCCCCATAATGGGACTTTTATATATAAATTATATTAAGTACAATAATCCCGATAGGTTACAGTTTAAAGAGATGCCACCAATAAAGAGAGTGATTGTACATACGTGTTTTTGTTTGGCGCTAAAGTAGCTAATAAATAATCATTTTAAAAAGGTTTTATATAAATTTTAAATCTTTCACAGCAATAAATTTATGTAATTTTGTTTTTAAAGATATATGTCAATAAACGTTTCAAATATTACCAAAAACTACGGCGAACAAAAAGCGCTCAACAATGTCTCTTTTGATATTTCAGCAGGGGAAATTGTGGGATTTTTAGGTCCAAATGGTGCTGGAAAATCTACGATGATGAAAATATTGACAACCTATCTCCCTGCTTCGGAAGGAATAGCTACGGTTAATGGATTTAACGTTTCAGAAAAAGATCATGACATTCAAAAAAGCGTAGGTTATCTGCCGGAACACAATCCATTGTATTTAGATATGTATGTACGAGAGTTTTTAAACTTTCAAGCTGAAATATACAATACACCAAAAAGTGAAATAGAGCGTATTATTGAACGTACCGGCCTTCTACCCGAGGCAAATAAAAAAATACAGCAACTATCTAAAGGGTACCGACAACGGGTTGGTATTGCCAGTGCACTTTTACACAATCCCGAAGTACTTATTCTCGATGAACCCACTACTGGACTGGATCCAAATCAGTTAATTGAAATACGGGAATTGATAAAAAGCATTGGAAAAGAAAAAACCGTTCTGCTGTCTACTCATATTATGCAAGAAGTAGAAGCAATTTGCGATCGCGTAATTATCATCAATAAAGGTGAAATTGTACTGGACAAAAAACTAAGTGAACTACAATCTGGTCAACAACAAATTGTGGAGGTGGAGTTTGATTATCGAGTTGAAACGGTTGCCTTACAACAAATACCCAATGTTACAAAAGTTGAAAACCCTGGCGGATATTTTATTTATAACATCTATTTTTCTTCGGAAAAAGATATGCGAAGCTCTGTGTTTGACTTTGCCCACGATAATGGGTTAAAGATTCTTCAACTTCATCAGAAAAACACAAACTTAGAAAAGCTCTTTGTAGATCTTACTGCTCATCAAAAATAAGTTGTCCTCTATATAACGCTTCTACCTCAACAATGGGAGGACGGTTTTTTGCTACTATATCTCCTAAGCTCACTATTTTCCCACGAATAGCTTCTTGAGGGTTTACAATCATTTCCTGTGTACCGCGATGAAAAACGGTTAATTGATTAATTAAGAGGTTTGCCGCCTGTATGCGCACATCTCCAGCGTAAATGCCAAAGTTAGCTTTATCTGCAGTCCCAGTAAGGAAAAAATTGGATAGGCCATTGGCTACTATTTGCAAGTTTTCAACTTGAAGATCGAGCTTAAAATCTCCATCAATATGGTATTCGTCTTCATTTTCTTGATCTTCACTAATCAAGGTTAAATTAGAGAATGATAATGTGCCTAAACCCTCCACAGCTAATCCCGAACTGTTTCTTATCATGTTAATGTTTGGGGTGGTTACATATACTTTTGTCAATCCGTAATCGCGTACTAAGTTGCAGCCATTATTATTGTAGAGGTTTAACACACCATCTTCCACTTGTACTTCAATATCGTTTAAAAGGTTTTCACCGGTTTCAACAATAACCTTTTGTGTATCACCTTGTTTTATAAAAAGCTGCGTGCGTTCCCAAACAATAATTTGGCTAAATGCTTCAACAGTAAACTCTTCTTGAATTATATCTCCGGAAGCTTGAAAACAGTTCAAACCTTTATCGGAATCACACCCAAAAAAGGCTAATAATAAAATTATAAAGATCGATTTTTTCATATTCTGGATCATTTCAGTAATCATTATAAACGGATACCTACTCCAAATTCAACCCCTTCGGCCTTCGCCCAATGGGCTTTTACGGTTACTGAAGCAAAAATTTTATCATTATAAAAATATCGTTTTAGGCCAAGTCGATTATATACTCTATTTTCAAAATCAAATGGATAATAAACATAATAACCTAATTGAGATACAAAGGCTACTTTATTAAAACGAAGTTCGTGCCCTATAAACAGTCCAACTCGTTTATAATCTTCATCTCCGCTAAGGTTATCTTCTGGATATGCAATAGAGCGGTAATATATTAATTCTTTAAAAAAATCAGCAAAGAATACATCTACACCTGCTTGCAATGTACTTTTATAGTTAATGCGCTTATCTACAAATGCCGAAGCCACATAAAATGGATACTGCCCTTGGCCCACGACATCGCTTTCATTCCAACCAAAGCGGAATACAAAATTATACTTTAGCTTTTCGGCGTGGGAAGAGCTTGGTGGATCGTCTTTTACAATATACTCCGGAAATTTTTCGTGATCGAACAAATAGCTAAGTCCAACATTAAATGCCCATGTATTTGTACTATTATTTGGTGCTCGTAAATTAGCATTAGAGTAATGGATTATACCAAACCCTGCCTGGAATCCAATTCCTTTATACACGTTTTCTTGAACATAATTGGCTTTTAAAAACGTGCTACTTAAAAAACGCGTTCCATAAGCGTTATTAATAAAGTTAGTTTCTGGATCATATGGATCGCTTGCGTAAGCAATACCTTGGCCCAAACGTATGACAAGGTTTCTATTAAAAAAATACCAATTGTAATGACCATACAAGCCAATGTTTTCGCCTAAATATTCATTTTTTAAGTTTTGATAAGCTAAAGTAAAACCCCAATCCGGATACTGATAACGGCGTTCCCATTCATTAAATCCGTAGGTTTTTCTATTATAAGATAGAATAAAACCTCTTGGATGCCCTGTAATTAAATGTGAGATATCGGGATTGTGCTCTAAAATACTACCGTAAAAGTAATCTGCTTCTAAAGAGAAGGGGTTTTGTTCTTTTTCTTGTGAAAAGACACTGAAGGTAAACAGAATAACTATAAGTACGGAAAGTTGTTGTTTCATATTTTCAGACAAGGCATAAATATACATTAATCCTTAAAGATTAAACGACCTGTGAACAACTCTTCTACATCTATTTCTGAAGGCCTGTTTACCGAAATAACGTCACCCGTGCCTTGGATAACTCCCGATATTTTATCTATAGGACTGACTATCATTTTATTGGCACTTCTCTGTCTAATTTTCAAAGTATCAATGCTAAAATCTTCACCTTCAAATCTTGGAAATTCATCACTAAATACCAAATTTGCTTGCTGTGTAGTTCCTGAAATATAAAAAACACTTTGCCCGTTTGCCGAAACTACAAAATCTTCACATTTAAGATTTAGATAGAAATCACCACTTTTACGAACATCCTCTATACTTCCTGAGCTATTACTAGTTAGCGTAAGCTTTGGAAAAACCAATACTCCTTCACTAGAAACATCGCGAGACGAAGCGTTTCTTATTTCTGAAATATTTGGCGTGGTTACAATAGCTTGAACATTGTCATAATCGCGTACCAAATTGCAAGTGTTGTTATTTCGTATCACCAACGTTTTATTTTCTATACTTACGGAAATATCGGAAAGTAAGTTTTCCCCGGTCTTAATTAATACTTGTTGAGTAGTCCCTTGTTTTAGTTGTAGAGCGACATCGGTTTCTATCCTTATTTTACTGAAATCGTCTACAGAAAACTCTTCAGTGACAATGTCACCAACAGTTTGAAAGCAACCTGGAGCATTCTCCGAATTGCAAGAAACCACTAGCAGATACAGAAAGATTATATAAATTGATTTTTTCATTGTTTATATTCTAAATCCGATTCCAAATTCAACTCCTTCTACTTTGGCGCCGTGCGATTTTAAAGTAGTTGCTCCAAAAATAGAGTCTGTGAGATAATATTTTAAACCTGCCCTAATGTATGTTCTTCCTTCAAAATCGTATGGATAATAGGCATAATAGCCAAACTGAGAAACAACGGCCAATTTATTTAATGTAAGTTCGTGACCTACAAAAACACCAACACGCTTATAATCTTCCTCGCCAGTTAAAGACCTATCAAGTTGAGAAGCCACTAAATAATCTATTTGTTTTTCTAAAAATTCTGAAAAAAACACGTCTGCCCCTACTTGAAATTTACTTTTATAACTTATCCTCTTGTCCAAAAAAGTAGAAACCACTAAAAAAGGATGTTGACCTAACCCTACATAATCACTTTCATTAATTCCACTTCGTAACACGAGGTTAAACTTTATCGGTTCTGTAACCTTTTCACCTATAACATCAGTTATATATTCAGGGTCTTCTGTTTTAAATTCATATTGCAATCCAAGATTGAATGTAAATGAATTGGTACTAGAATTGGGAGCTCTAAAATTTCCGTTAGAATAATGTACTAATGCCAAACCTGCCTGTAACCCAATATTTTTAAATATATTTTGTTTGTTGTAATTAAGCAATAAATAGGTTGAGCTTAAAAAATCACTTCCGTAGGCATTATTTTTAAAATTCGTTTCTAAATCAAACGGATTGGTATTGTAGGCAATCCCTTGCCCTATCCTAAAAACAATGTTTCGTTTTAAAAAGTAGAAATTAAAGTGACCATAGAGACCGTAATTTTCACCAAGTGTTTCATTACCTGGATTCTGGTGCACAAAAGACAAACCCCAATCGGGATAATTGTATTCCCGATGCCAGCGTTTTGAACCAAATGTTTTTTTATTGTACCCTAAAATAACCCCCTGAGGGTGATTTGTCACTAAGTGAGCAATATCCTTATTGTGCCGAACAATGGTGCCGTAAAAATAATTGGCATCTATAAAAAAGCCCGGACGTGTTTCTTCTTGTGAAAAGAGAAAAAGTGGGGTAAAAAGAAACGCTATAAGTAGGTTTTTATTCATCGACGGCAAAGTAACGCAATTTTTCAGTTTTAAAAGGGTAGGTTTTTTAAATCTACATTTCCGCCAGAGATAATTATACCAATTTTTTTATTTTCAAAAATTATTTTCTTCCGAAGCACCGCAGCCAGTGGAACTGCCGAGGAAGGTTCTACTACTATTTTCATACGCTCCCAAATTAAACGCATAGCATTTATTATTTCCGTTTCTTCAACACGTATAATTTCAGTAACCAATTTATTGATAATGTGAAAGTTTTTGTCACCTAAGTTAGTACGTAAACCATCAGCAACAGTGTTTGCGGTTTCATTGGTTTCAATTTTTCCGGTTTGCAATGAACGCCACGCATCGTCAGCTTCGTATGGTTCACCGCCTATTACTCGGCATTTTTCAGCTCCGTAATGAGCAGCCAATGCTGTTCCAGCAATCAATCCGCCGCCACCTACTGGAGTAAGGATGTAATCTAAATCTTGATGTTTACTCAACAGCTCCATCGCCGCGGTGCCCTGTCCTAAAATTACATCTGTGTTGTTAGAAGGATGAATAAAGGTCGCTCCTGTTTCTTTTTGAATTCGGTTTGCTTCCTTTTCACGGGCGTCTAGGGTTGGTTCAGATTCGGTGATTATCCCCCCATATTCCAGCACCGCATCTTTCTTAACTTGTGGAGCGTTTGAAGGCATAACGATATAGGCTTTTACGTTCAAGTTTTTCGCCGCCAAAGATAACGCTTGTGCAAAATTTCCAGAGGAATGTGTCACTACACCTGCCTGCTTTTGAGCTTCAGACAATTGCTGAATAGCGTTAATAGCACCACGCATTTTAAAAGCACCCGTTTTCTGAAAGTTTTCACACTTAAAATACAGTTTGGCTTCAGCTAATTTGTTTAATAAAGATGATGTGAGTACAGGCGTTTGGTGAACAAAAGGTTTGACTCTAGTGTAGGTAGCAACAACTTCTTCTTTAGATGGAATCATATGATAGTATTTCTGAAAAGGGAAAATAGCATATTTTTTTCAGAATCACCTCTAGAAACCACTTTGAAGTTAACCTTGTAAATGAATGCCGCACTCTCTATTTTCAAGTGCTTTTACAGGATCGTAATAATCAAATTCTGCTGGAAGATTATGTTTCTTCATATAGTCTAACATCTGAGCATCTGTAAAATGATAAAAAGGACATACTTTTAAAATACCATCTTCGGTAAAACTTAAGATATCAATCGATTTTCGATAATCCGTTTGATGTTTTCTAAGGTTGGTAAACCAAACATCTGGTTTGTATTTTACCAATGCTTCTTGAAAGGGTTCTAACTTCACCTTTTCTGAAAAAAATTCATGTTTTGGATTATCAATGGTAGGTTCGCCAATCATACTCTCTATAAACGCGGTGGTATACTTCGGGGTGAAAATTTCAATGTTTAAGTGCAAACTTTCAATTAAAGAATTAGCATGATTATATGTGGCATTTGTATTATAACCCGTATCGCACCAAACAACTTGTAAATCTTTTTGTTGCTGTATTACGGCATACAACAAGGCTGCAGAATAAGGGCCAAAACTAGTAGTAAGCCAAGGGTTTTCGGAAAATTGTAATGCAAAATTTATAATTTCCGAAGGTTGTTCGTACCGTAAATTTTGATTAAAAAATTGTATGTTTTTTGAAGAAATATTTTTCATAATCCTTTTTACCCTATGGGATTAGTAGATTTTACAAATATAAAGCTTTTTAATTTATAATTAAGCACCATTATGCTCTTATAATAATATCCTCAACGGTGGTGTTTTCGAAAATTTTCAGGGTGTTGTCCCGTACTTGAATCATTAATTTATGTACCGAACATGTATCTTCATCAGGGCAGTCATCACACTTTTCATAGAAATTCAAACTCACACAAGGCACCATTGCGATTGGGCCTTCCAATATTCTGTAAACTTCCGCAACTTTTATTTCAGCTGCTTCTTTCAGTAGATAATAACCGCCACCTTTTCCTTTTTTAGAACCTAAAAAACCAGCCTTACGCATACTAAGCAATATACTTTCCAGAAATTTTTGAGAAATATTTTCTGATTCAGCAATTACAGAAATAGGCACAGGTTCATCTTCTTCACGCTTTGCAAGAAAGGTAAGAGCTTTAATTCCGTATTTGGTTTTTCGAGATAACATTTTATATGAAATATAATAAAAAACTATAAAATTATCATAATTTATATTGTACACATAGATTTTTAAAAAAGATTTGAAGCGATTTTTCTAATATTATCACTTTTTCCCATTGAATAATAGTGCAAAAAAGGAATATCGCTTTTAATTAACTCCTTACTTTGGGCAATGCACCATTCTACACCTACCTGACGCACAGCTTTATTGTCCTTGCATTTTAATATTTGTTTTGTAAGTGCTTCTGGTAAATCAACATGAAACCGATGTGGCAATATAGTAAGTTGTTTTTTTGTTGAAATAGGTTTCAACCCTGGAATAATAGGGACAGTAATTCCATTTTTTCGGCAAGCTGCTACAAATTCAAAAAACTTTGCATTGTCAAAAAACAGTTGTGTAACAATGTAGGATGCCCCTTTCTCTATTTTTTTCTTTAAATAGGCAATATCACTTTGTAGACTTGGGGCCTCCATATGTTTTTCAGGATACCCTGCAACGCCTACACAAAAATCAGTTTTTGATTGGTTTACCGTTTCACCGTCTAAGTACCTCCCTTTATTTAACTGTATAACTTGATCTACAAGTCCTTCGGCATAACAATGTCCGTCTTTTTCGGGTTTAAAATATACTTCAGATTTCACCGCATCACCTCTTAGAGCCATGACGTTGTCTATTCCTAAAAAGTCCAAATCGATTAAAAAGTTCTCTGTATCCTCTTTGGTAAACCCGCCACACAATACATGGGGGATAGCATCTACTTTATATTTATTTTGAATCGCAGCGCAAATACCAACCGTACCAGGACGTTTTCGGACTATCTTTTTTTGCAATAATCCGTTTTCCATTTCTTTATAAACATATTCTTCTCGATGATAGGTTACATCTATAAATGGTGGTTTAAATTCCATTAGCGGATCAATACTATTAAAAACCGACTGTATATTTCTACCTTTTAATGGCGGTAATATTTCAAATGAAAACTGTGTGTTTCCGTTTTTGTTTTCTATGTGTTCTGTTACTTTCATGAGTCTGCTCTATTCGATTTTAACCAGTTTTCAGCTTTTTCAACTGGAATATTTTTCCGCTTTGCAAAATCGTTTACTTGATCGTTTTTGATTTTCCCCACTCCAAAATACCGTGCTTCAGGGTTGGCAAAATAATAGCCGGATACCGATGCTGCAGGCCACATCGCCAAACTTTCGGTAAGTTGGACGCCTATCGTTTCTTCTACTTTTAAAAGTTGCCAGATGGTTTCTTTTTCCAAATGATCGGGGCACGCTGGATAACCCGGTGCAGGACGAATGCCTTTATAGGTTTCTTTAATCAACTCTTCATTGGTTAAGGTTTCGTTTTTTGAATATCCCCAATGTTCTTTCCGAACTTTCTCGTGTAAATATTCAGCAAACGCTTCGGCAAGACGATCGGCCAATGCCTTTATCATAATAGCGTTGTAATCGTCTAAATCTTTTCTATATTTTTCTGCTTCTTCGTGTGCACCAAACCCAGCTGAAACACAGAAGCAGCCTACGTAATCCTGTCTTTCACTTTCTTTAGGGGCTATAAAATCTGCCAACGCAATGTTTGGTCTTCCTTTGGCTTTTTTACTTTGTTGACGAAGCGTTCTAAAGTACGTAGTTTCTTTTTTTCCTTCGGAAGAATAACTAACTTGAATATCATCGTCATTGATCGTATTGGCTTCAAACAGACCAAAAATAGCTTTGCCTTCTAGTATCTTTTCACAAAAGATTTTCTGAAGCATTTCTTGTGCATCATTATACAATTCAGTGGCTTGAACACCGACTAGCTCATCTTTTAAAATTGCCGGAAATTTGCCGTGTAAATCCCAACTTCGGAAAAAAGGCGTCCAATCTATATACATTTCAAGCTTGGAAAGATCAAAATTTTCTAGTGTCTGTACGCCCAATTCTTTAGGTTTTACAATTTCAGAAGTGTTCCAATCTATTTTAAATTTATTCTTCCTTATTTCATCTACAGGAAGATACGTTTTCGTTTTTTGACGTTTCAGAAACGCTTCCCTAAAAGAAGCATATTCAGTTTTTAAATTGTTTTTATAATCTATAGCTGTTTCCTTTTGCAACAAATCGCCCACCACGGTTATCGCCCTAGACGCATCATTTACATGAATCACAGCATTTTCATATTGGGTATCAATCTTTACAGCGGTGTGTATCCTGCTCGTGGTGGCTCCGCCAATAAGTAATGGAACGGTAAAGTTTTGTCGCTGCATTTCTGAAGCCAGAAAAGCCATTTCGTCCAATGAAGGTGTAATGAGACCACTTAAACCAATAGCATCTACGTTGTGTTTTTTAGCTTCGCTTATAATTTTATCGGGCGGTACCATAACACCCAAGTCTATAATCTCATAATTGTTACAAGCCAAGACTACACCAACAATATTTTTGCCAATGTCGTGTACATCGCCTTTAACTGTGGCCAATAAAATTTTACCTTTTGCGTAGTCATTCGTACCATCTTTTTCTTCTTCAATAAACGGCAACAAGTACGCAACGGCTTTTTTCATTACCCGCGCGGACTTTACCACTTGAGGCAAAAACATTTTTCCGCTGCCAAAAAGATCGCCCACTACATTCATCCCCGTCATTAAATGGCCTTCAATTACTTTAATTGGTTTGGACACAATTTTTCGAGCTTCTTCTACATCCGTTACAATATAAGTGTCAATTCCTTTTACTAAGGCGTGGGTAATTTTTTCCTGAAGTGATTGCTCCCGCCAAGAAAGATCAACTTCTTGTTTTTTGGATGCTCCTTTCACCGTTTCAGCAAAACTCAATAACCGTTCAGTGGCATCATCACGCCTGTCGAGAATGACATCTTCTACACGCTGTAACAAATCTTTTGGAATATTATCGTACACTTCCAACAAGGTAGGGTTTACAATACCAATGTTCATTCCAGCATCGATGGCGTGATATAGAAACACAGAGTGCATGGCTTCTCGTACGGGATTATTCCCTCTAAAACTAAATGAAACATTGCTCACACCTCCACTAATGCTACAATGTGGCAGGTTTTGTTTTACCCAACGTGTTGCTTCAATAAAATGAATGGCATTTTTTCTGTGTTCGTCCATTCCGGTGGCGACAGGAAAAATGTTTAAATCAAAGATGATGTCTTCTGCCGGAAATTGAACAATATTCACCAGCAGTTCATACGAACGTCTTGCAATTTCAATGCGCCGTTCGTAAGTGTCTGCTTGCCCTTTTTCATCAAAAGCCATAATAATTACTGCGGCGCCGTAGCGTTTTATTAACGTTGCTTGTTCAATAAAGGTTTTTTCGCCCTCTTTTAAGCTAATGGAATTCACGATACATTTGCCTTGCACCACTTGCAGTCCGGCTTCAATAATCTCCCATTTTGAACTATCGATCATTATAGGAACCTTCGCAATATCGGGTTCTGCCATAACAAGATTGAGGAATTTGACCATCGCCTGCACCCCATCTATGAGACCATCGTCCATATTCACATCGATAATTTGTGCGCCGCCTTCTACTTGATGTCTGGCAATGGTTAACGCTTCATCATATTTATCTTCATTGATCAATCGTAAAAATTTACGCGATCCGGCCACATTGGTTCGTTCTCCTACATTGATAAAATTACTTTCTGGTGTGATTACCAAAGGTTCTAACCCAGAAAGTTTCAACTGTTTTGTAATAAGCTTTGTAGCGATTCCCTCCATAATTAAGCTGTTTGTAGGTTATTCACATTACTGAAAGGTCTTGGTTGATATGTTGAAGCTACGGTTGCAATTGCTTTAATATGTTCGGGCGTGGTACCACAACACCCGCCAACAATATTGACCAGCTTTTTATCTAAATATTCTTTGATGTATGAAGCCATTTCCTCGGGACTTTGGTCGTATTCCCCAAAAGCATTCGGTAGTCCTGCATTGGGATGGGCGGAAGTTGCCGCACCGGTTTGTTTTGAAATCACTTCCAGATGAGGCAATAATTGCTCAGCCCCTAACGCACAATTAAAACCAACGCTCAATAAAGGGATATGCGAAATGGATATTAAAAATGCTTCAGCAGTTTGTCCAGACAAGGTTCGTCCCGAAGCATCGGTTATCGTTCCACTTACCATAATGGGAACGTCGATATTTCGTTCGTTTTTTACTTCTTCAATAGCAAATAAAGCTGCTTTAGCATTTAGCGTATCAAATACCGTTTCGACCAAGAGAATATCTGCTCCTCCATCTAATAAGCCCTCGGTTTGCTGTTTGTAGGCAACTCGAAGTTCGTCAAAAGAAATCGCCCTAAAACCAGGGTCGTTTACATCGGGTGACATGCTTGCCGTTTTGTTGGTTGGCCCAATAGAACCAGCTACAAATCTGGGTTTATCAGGGTTCGCTTTTGTAATTTCATCGGCTACGGTTTTGGCAATTTTAGCAGCCTCATAATTTAATTCATATACCAAATCTTCCATTTCATAATCGGCCATGGCTATAGTGGTTGATGAAAATGTATTGGTTTCCACGATATCGGCTCCGGCTTCAAAGTACTTTCTATGTATTTCGGCAATGGCTTGAGGCTGGGTCAATGACAGTAAATCGTTATTTCCTTTTACTGAAATATGAAAATCTTTAAACCGCTCGCCACGGAAATCTTCTTCAGAAAAATTATACTGCTGAAGCATTGTACCCATGGCACCATCTAATATTAAAATACGGTCTTCTAATGCTTTTACCAACGTGCTCATAACTTGATTTTTTGAAGTGCTTGTTCTATATCTGAAATAATATCTGTTATATGTTCCAACCCTACTGAAATGCGAACCAGACCATTGGTTATACCGGTTTCTTGTCTGTCTTCTTCAGAAAGTTTACTATGTGTTGTTGAAGCGGGGTGCGTCGCTATGGTTCGGGTATCGCCCAAGTTGGCCGAGAGCGAGCACATTTTCAAATTATTTAAAAACTGTCTGCCAACGTCAATACCGCCTTTTAATTCGATACTTACAATGGTTCCACCTTTTTTCATTTGCTTTTTTGCAATTTCATATTGTGGATGCGATGGAAGAAAAGGATACCAAACGGATTGCACGGCAGAATGATTTTCTAAAAAAGCAGCCAGTTGAAATGCATTATCGCAATGTTTATCGACCCGCACGGCAAGGGTTTCCAAACTTTTTGAAAGCACCCAGGCATTAAAGGGTGATAATGCCGGACCTGAATTTCTCGAAAACAAATAAATTTCCCTAATCAAATCGGCCCGACCTACGGTAACACCGCCCAATACACGACCTTGTCCATCAATTAATTTTGTAGCGGAATGAATCACTAAATCGGCTCCAAATTCAATAGGTTGCTGTAAGTATGGCGTTGCAAAGCAATTATCGATAATTAAAATCAGGTTGTGCTTTTTGGCAATGGCCCCTAGTTTTTCTAAATCTAAAATAGCAACTGCCGGATTGGTTGGTGTTTCAGCATATAATATTTTAGTGTTTTCTTGAATACAGTTTTCTATCGAATCTACTTCATCTGTTTTAAAAAAAGTAGTTTCAATATTCCATTTGGGTAAAAACTTGGTGAATAAACTGTGTGTTGAACCAAAGACACTTCGGCACGAAACAATATGGTCACCACTATTCAATAAAGCGGCAAACGTTGAAAAAACAGCAGACATACCTGTGGCAAAGGCGTAGCCTGCTTCGGCTTTTTCCATTTTACAGATTTTCTCTACAAATTCTGAGGTATTAGGATTTGTAAACCGGCTATAGATATTCCGCTGTTTTTCTTCAGCAAACGAGGCACGCATATCTTCAGCATCATCAAATACAAAGCTTGACGTTACATACAATGGATTAGAGTGCTCTTTAAACTGAGAGCGCTCCAATTGTGTTCTAATAGCGTCGGTTTCAAAATGTGTCATAGTTTTTTTCCGTTCAAAATTATATCGTACGTTATGGCTACATTTCCTTCTAATGTTAAGGAAACAGAACAGTATTTTTCAAAGCTTAAAGCCGCGGCACGTTTGGTTTTTTCTTCATCAATGGTCCCTTCTAAATAAATAGTGGTGTGAATGGCTTCAAAAGGTTTCGCGCTTTTTAGGTCCTTACGCTTCCCTTCTACTTCCATGTTATAAGACGTTATTTCTTGTCTTTGTTTTTTCAAGATTAAGACAATATCAATCGCACTACATCCGCCAACGCCCATCAACAATAACTCCATCGGGCTAGAACCATGCACTTCATCACCAGTTTTATTGTCAATATGTACCGGAAGTCCCGATGCGCCTTTTCCTTCAAAATGATAATTGTCGTTTACTCTGTTCAATGTTACTTTCATAATTTTTCGTTTTAGTTTAATTTATCGCTTAAACGAAGAATATCACCAAATACACCTCTGGCCGTGACGGCCGCTCCAGCTCCAGCCCCTTGGATTACAATTGGGTTTTTACCGTAACTTTCAGTGTAGATTTCAAAAATGGAATCGCTTCCTTTTAATTGCCCCAATGCACTGTTTTTAGGAACAGGCACCAGATTAACGTTTAGAATAGCTCCATCTTCTTTTGATAAATCTCCGTGTAAGTCACCAATGTACCGCAAAACATGGTTTTTCGCCAAGTTTTTTCGCTTTATATGAAAGGGAACATCCAACTCTTGCAATTGATTAAAAAAGGCTGACTTTGAAATACTTCTTAAGGGTTTGGATATCAAGTTTTGAATAGAAATATCTTCCAATTCGTTGTGCAAATCTAGTTCTCGGGCTAGAATGAGAAGTTTTCGACCTACGTCATTTCCACATAAATCTTCTCTTGGGTCAGGCTCAGTAAAACCATTGTTTATAGCTTCTTTCAACACCTCGCTAAAGGTTTTTTCTCCTTCTGAAAATTCATTAAAAATGTAACTTAAAGAACCTGAAAACACACCTTTAATACGCGTAATATTCTCTCCGGAAAGATGCAATAATTTTATAGTATCTATTAACGGAAGGCCGGCGCCTACATTTGTTTCGTATAAATATTCTTTCTTTTTTTCTGAAAGGGTTTTTCGTAGGTTTTTATAAAAATCCAGATCGATGGTGTTTCCTATTTTATTGGAAGAAACCAAACTGAAACCACCTTCCACTAATGCTTCGTAATTAAAAACAAAGTTTGAATCTGCCGTATTATCAATTGCAATCAAGTTTTCCAGATTATGTTCTTCTGAAAATTTTATTACATCAGTAACGGTATAAGGTGTTCCTTTCTCTTTTTTTTCTTCCAGCCAATTTGCTTTTACACCTTTTTTATCAAATAATATCGTTTTAGAGTTTGCCACCGCAAAAATGGTCA
This sequence comes from uncultured Marixanthomonas sp., assembly GCF_963974425.1. Lineage (NCBI taxonomy): Bacteria > Pseudomonadati > Bacteroidota > Flavobacteriia > Flavobacteriales > Flavobacteriaceae > Marixanthomonas > uncultured Marixanthomonas sp. Next base: position 12,124 of record NZ_CAXBCK010000021.1, on the reverse strand, counting down.
AGTCTAAATCGCGCCTTCTTGAAATTTCCTTTTGCGACTTAATAATTTGATCGACCAAGCGTGCGCCCACGTTGCCGTGACCGAAGATCACCACATTCACTTTTTTCTTTTTGATATTTTCCAAATCAATTAACTGAAGTGACTTCTCTTCTATTCTTTTGTCTATCGTTATGGTACTCATAATTTGTGTTCTTTTTCTGAAAAATGGGTTCTAAAATGGTTTGTAACTGTTCAAATTCAATTAAAAAAGCATCGTGCCCGTGTATCGAATTTATTTCGTGATAATAAACATTGCTTTTTATGGTTTTATAGATTTGATACGTGTCTTTAATTTCTTTATTTGTGAAGAAAAGGTCCGTGTCAACGCCTATTAAATGAACATTCCCTTTTATGTTTTTTACTGCAGAAAGGAAATTTCCCGTTTCTTTTGCAATGTTAACGGTGGTTAACAAATGGTTCATCGTTTTATAAGCCTCTAACTGAAATCGGTTTTTCAACTTTTCACCATGATGCAATAGCCAACTTTCAACATTGAATACATTTAACTTTTCGTTCAGACTACGATTAAATTTCTGTTTAAAGGATTCCGGGGTTCTATACAACGTCATAGCATGAATCCTTGCATCGTGAACAGGATTTTCAGAATGTTCTAAAATCTGTTTTTGAACTCGGCAATTTGCCAATAACCAGTCGGTCGCTTTCCAATCGGTAGCTATCGGGATGATATTTTCAAACAGATTAGGTCGCAGCACCGCCATTTGCCAAGCTATACTTCCGCCAAGCGAACCTCCAATAACAGCACGTATCTTTTCAATTTTCAATTGATTGATTGCATGTAAAAAAAGCTTTGCAACATCGTATACTGAAAATGCTTCAGGGTTTTCAAGTAGAAATCCGTCGTAACCATTTCCATGAATATTAAAAGCAAGAACTGTATAATGCTTTGTATCGATACACTTTTCATCGCCAATAAGCTGATTCCACCAGCCGTTTTCCTCGGTAACTGAACTATTTCCAGTTAATGCATGGTTTACCAAAATAATAGGTGCTTCGCTTAAACGAGGTCCGAAAAGCTCAAAACTTATAGGTATTATGCCCGAAAAAGCTTCGTTTTGAGTTGTATAGTTTATATGTAAAGTTTGTAATTTCATAAGATTATTTTAAAACGGCAGTGGAATGGCATATCTCACTGCCGTTTTCTATAACTAAAATTAAACTAAGACTGTTTTGGTAATCGCTTTAAAAGCTTGTTCTAAATCATCAGTAAGATCATCAAACGCTTCTAACCCTACTGAAAGCCGTATTAAATCTTTGGTAACACCTGTAGTTTCTTGCTGCTCATCGCTCAACTGTTGATGTGTTGTACTCGCTGGATGAATAATCAAAGATTTGGTATCGCCTATATTGGCCAACAAAGAGAATAGTTCAGTGGCATCTACAAACTTTTTAGCAGCATCAAAACCACCTGTTAAACCAAAAGTAACTACCCCACTTTGACCGTTTGGTAGATACTTTTGAGCAAGGTTGAAGTAGTTACTTTCTGAAAGTCCAGGATAATTTACCCAAGCTACTTCTTCCCTATTCTGAAGCCATTTAGCAAGCTCTAACGCATTTTCACTATGTTTTTTAATTCGGATTTCCAAGGTTTCCAGACCTTGTAAAATTTGAAACGCGTTATATGGGCTCAATGCCGCACCGAAATCTCGTAATCCTTCAATTCTAACCTTGGCGATAAATGCAGCTTCTTCCAATGCTTCAGAATAAACTAAACCGTGATATCCAGGTGATGGTTCGGTGAATTCAGGGAATTTTCCGTTGGTCCAATCAAACGTTCCCGCATCGATGATTGCTCCGCCTAAAGCAGTCCCATTTCCGTTGATGTATTTGGTAAGCGAATGAATTACAATATTGGCTCCGTACTTAATTGGGTTTAGCAAAGCTGGGGTAGCGACTGTGTTATCAACTAGTAGCGGGATTTTATTCGCTTTCGAAATTTCAGAAATAGCTTCAATATCCAATACATCCAATTTTGGGTTTCCTAACGATTCAACAAAAATCGCTCGGGTATTTTCTTGAACCGCTTTGTTGAAATTTTCAGTATCATTTGCATCTACGAATGTAGTTGTAATACCCAATCTTGGCAGGGTAACATTCAGTAAATTATACGTTCCGCCATACAAACTACTAGATGCTACAATATGGTCTCCAGCCCGCAATAACGTGAGCAATGTTGTAGCAATTGCCGAAGTTCCCGAAGCGGTTGTTACGGCTGCAATTCCTCCTTCCAATACCGCTAAACGCTGCTCCAGAATATGGTTCGTGGGGTTGTTAATTCGGGTATAAATAAACCCAGGTTCCGAAAGGTTGAACAAATTGGCAGCGTGGTCGCTGTTTTTAAAAACGTAACTGGTAGATTGGTAAATAGGCACCGCTCGGGTTCCTCCATTCGCCGTTACGTCGTGTCCTGCGTGCAACGATTGTGTTGCTAATTTTTGTGTACTCATTTTTCTTTTTTTTTAGTTAATGATAAATTAAACCAAAAGTCAAAATGCGCCTATTGGCGTACTTTATAAGAAAAATGTTATTAAGAAGTGAGTAAACAATTTTAAAAAATTGTCTTGTCGTTATCTATCAAAAAATTTCCAATATTTGGACATTTTTGTAGAATGTAGCACCTTCTTTCAAGTGAAAGGGTTGCTAAGGCTTCATAGGGTCTATTCCCTCAGCCTTTCTTGATAACATTTCAATAAAGATTTGAACTTTGTGAGTACAAAGATTGCTAAACATTTTTTGATATTCCAAATTAATTTAACTTTATTTTGAAATTGCTTCTTTTTAAAAATCTATTTTTAATACTATCTTTGTCCGCTGAAAGAGGAAAGATTTGACTGATTGCAACCTCTTCTGAATGTTTTTCTGAATACTATTTTCACTTAGAACATTTCAGATTAAAAAATGCTAAAGGCAGTGTAAACTTCCTTCGACGCGTTCGTCAAATCTTCAGTATATAAAAATTTAAAAAGACCTTTATGGCGTACTTATTTACTTCAGAAAGTGTTTCTGAAGGACACCCAGATAAAGTTGCAGATCAAATTAGCGACGCATTATTAGATCATTTTTTAGCCTTCGATCCCGAATCGAAAGTAGCCTGTGAAACCTTGGTAACAACAGGACAGGTAGTACTTGCCGGAGAGGTGAAAAGTGACACCTACCTAGATGTACAACATATTGCAAGGGATATAATCAATAAAATTGGTTACACAAAAGGAGCCTATCAATTTAGCGGTGATTCTTGTGGCGTAATTTCATTGATTCACGAGCAATCACAAGATATTAATCAAGGAGTTGATCGCGAAGACAAAGAAGAGCAAGGTGCTGGTGACCAAGGAATGATGTTTGGTTATGCTACCAATGAAACGGAGCATTATATGCCGTTAGCACTTGAAATTTCGCATACGATTCTTATTGAATTAGCAAAATTGCGCCGTGATGGAACCGAAATTCCATATTTGCGTCCTGATTCAAAAAGTCAAGTAACTATTGAATATAGCGACGACAATGTTCCGCAAAAAATAGTTTCTATTGTTTTATCAACTCAGCACGATGATTTTGATGAAGATGAAAAGATGTTGAACAAAATTAAAAAGGATATTATTGAAGTTTTAATTCCGAAGGTAAAAGCAAAACTACCTGAGTATGTTCAAAAACTGTTCAATGATGATATTATTTACCACATAAACCCGACTGGAAAGTTTGTAATTGGTGGTCCTCACGGAGACACTGGTTTAACGGGTAGAAAAATAATTGTTGATACGTATGGCGGTAAAGGTGCACATGGTGGGGGTGCTTTTAGTGGTAAAGACCCAAGTAAAGTTGACCGAAGTGCTGCCTACGCGGCAAGACATATTGTTAAAAACTTGGTAGCTGCTGGCGTTGCTGAAGAAGTATTAATTCAAGTAAGTTATGCTATTGGTGTGGTAAAACCTACCTCAATATTAGTCAATACACACGGTACTTCTAAAATTGATTTAACCGATGGTGAAATTGCTAAAAAAGTAGCTGAAATTTTCGATATGCGCCCTGCAGCTATTGAAAAACGTTTAAAATTACGTAATCCAATTTATGTGGAAACCGCTGCTTATGGACATATGGGACGTATTCCAGAAACAGTAACCAAAATTTTTGAAAGTCCTTACAAAGGAACTATCAAGAAAGAAGTAGAGCTTTTTACCTGGGAGAAACTGGATTATGTGGATACTGTGAGAAAAGCATTTAATCTCTAAAAATAAAAAGCGGCTTCTAAACGAAGCCGCTTTTATTTTATAGCTATTCTCTTTAATTAATTTGCTGCGTCTATTGCCAAGTTATTTAATGCACTTTTAATTTGATCTAAACGTCCATCGTTATTAGTAATTCCATGTCTTTCTTGTAGAAAATCAGAATCATTATAGGAAATATTCACAGTTCCATCCTCTTTCTCCCAAACTAGCATTTTTTGAGGCAAATCAATCGCTGTAGTTTGTGCGTTTTGCATTAGAGGAGTTCCCAACTCTGGATTTCCGAAGATAATTACCCGTGTAGGATTTAGATCTCCTTCATTAGGTGCATTTTCTTGATGATTTAATTCTGCAAAAAGAGTAAGAGCAGCATTATCAACAACTGCATTTCTTAGGTTATTATAAGTAGTATTAAAATCATTGTTACTTACTAATGTTATAATTCCTTGCTTATTGGTAATTCCACTACTGGAGTTTTCTGAAACTGAACCATTAGTAGCATCTTCAGTAAAATTAGCAAGGGCGCTTTTAATTTGTTGTAGTGTTTGAGCCCCGCCAACACCCGAGTGTCTTGCAGCTAAATACTCCGTTCCGTTGTATGAAACAAAAACATTATTGTCATTATCTTGATAGACTAACATTTTTTGAGGTAAATCTAACCCAGCTAATTGGTTTTCCTGCATTAGTGGGGTTCCCAACGTGGGATTTCCGAAGAAAATAACACGTGTATTTCGTAAATCTTTATCGATATTTTGTGCATTGGCTGTATGGTTTACCTCTGCTATTATTGATATATTAGGATTTGCCTGTAATTCACTTCGCAGTAAACTGTAGGTTGTTGTAAAATCAGATTCACTCACTGCATAGGCAAGCCCCGGAGTTTGTGGGTTATTAATCACCTGCGCATTGTTATCATCATTACTGCACGCAAAAGTTGTAATCGCTAAAGCAAGTATTAAAAGCTTTTTCATATTCAAGTTTTAATTTGTTATTTGGGTTAAAATACAAAAATGAACAATCTTGTTAAGATATATGTCTACCCTTAACAAGAATTTATCACTACGTAGATAACGTGAACATCTAACTATTTATTGAAAACTTGAATAATATTATATCGTTTGGCTTTTTGTACAGCTTCTATTTTATTGTGTACTTGTTATTATGATATTGAATAAAATACGTTCGTTGACGTACTATTGCCAGGTAGAAGAAGTAACTGTATATTCTTTGTACCATAAAAAAAACCTTCAAATAAAAGCTTTAAACTCTTTACTTGAAGGTTTAGATAAAATATAGCTGCTTGGCTATAAATTTTAGAAGGCGTTATTTAATTACCTTCTTAACTGAAGTTCCATTTTCAGTTACCAGTTTAACTAAATAGATACCATTAGAATAAGATGAGAAATCAATTTCATTTGTATTTGAGTATTCCGAAATCAATTTTCCACCTATTGTGTAAACCTGAATATCAAGAATAGCTTCTTCAGAGTTTACAAATAAACGATCTTTTACAGGGTTAGGGTAAATAGTCGTTACTGAAGCTGTATTATCCTCCACAGATAGTGGTTCTGAAGTAATACGTATATTATCTAATCGTAAAGCTGAACTTTCAGAAACAATAGGAGTTACATTTCCAAATCCAAAATAATATACTCCTGCCTCAGAAGCGATAAACTCTGAAGTGTACTCCACGTAATCCCCACCAGAAACAGTGTGACTGCTCAATTCTTGTATGTTTGAATCTTTATTTGGTGCAGTAGCAGCTGCAATATTTAATGTTGCATCATCTGCTTCTTCTGTTCCTAATTGAGAGTAATAGCGAATTTCTACTCTTTCCCCTGCATTTACTTTTATAGGGTAAGAATATATCCAGTCGTCTTTTGCGAAAGAGGTACTCGTATTATTAAACACATACCCTGTTTCATTTTGTGCACCTTCACCACTTCCATTAATCCAAGTGTTTGATGACCACCCGTCAGAATCATACTCACCATAATTTTCTTCGGTAAATTCAAAATCGTAAGAATATGGAGGAAGTGCTGCCGTCCAAATTGATGTAGGTGTAGCCCAACCAGAACCACAATCTGCATTTTTTAAGAAGAATTGATATCTAGTTCCTGGTGTTAAATCAGTATAGCTTTTGGTCAATTCAGTTTGTGCTCCTGTAGATGAAACAGACTCTGTAAATGTGGTAAGACCTGTATCGTACATTGATATATCTGTAGTGGCCGTCCAAGAAACAGTAAAGCTATTTTCAGTAACATCGCTACTTGTAACTCCAGTAACATCTGGTAAAGCACAGTTTGCAGATTCACTTATATACAAATCGTCCAACGCCAAAAAGAAACCATCGAAAGTAACATTAACAAAAGCTAAATAAATAGTTTGCCCTTTGTATGCAGATAGATCTAAAGATCTTGAGTTATAGTCAAAAGGTTGCTCCCCTTCAACACTTAAAATGACATCTGTAAAGTCTGCCATATCATTTCCTGTGGTTGAAACTCTAACTTCATAGTCCTCTAATAATTGAATATCGTACGATTTTGCTTTCCAATAAAGGGTAGGCTCTCCAGAGTTTGGAATATCTATTGTAGGTGTAATTAGCCAGTCATCAGATTGTCCAGGTTGGTCATACCATGAAGTACTAAAGGCAATTTTATTATCGTAACCGTCATAAAATTGAATCCAAGCTTCAGTATTAAAGTCTTGAACTGGTGCAAAAATGGGCACTGATAAACCATCATTATTAATTGTGGTGTATTCAGATAAGGGTGTACCATTATTGTTTTCAAATCCTGAACTAAAAATCTGAGCATTAGCTTGAATAATCAACATAAGGGTTAGAAGTAGTGTAATAGTTTTTTTCATTTTCTTTTTTTTTGAGTTAAATACTTTTCATCCTCTCAAAACTACCTATAATCATTATGCCAATAGATAAAGAAAATTAGTTTAACTATTTTCATTAGAGACTTCTTTTTTAAGTGTAAAAAAACCTCTATAAAACCTCAATTTTTAACTAAAAACCGAATTAAAGCCCATAAAATAATATCAAAAATTAATATTAACTGTCTAGTGCTTGTTAGATGTCTCAGATTGGTATTTCTAACCTAGAATTTAATAAAAGGGAATTCTGTTTGAAGTTTTTCTATTTTCTTCTGAAGATTAATCTGAAATTTTTGGTGCGCCTCACCCGAAGGATTAAAAGCTCTATGTTTTAATCCATTTTGAATGGTTTCAATTTCCTTTTGAAGGTCTTCGGCTTCTGAAGCAATCCAAACTTCTTTAAAGCGTTTCCAAATAATGGAAACAGCCAGGTTATTTGGGTGAAGCATATCTTCTTCATAAAAACGATAGTCGCGCAGTTCGTCCATCATAATTTCAAAAGAAGGAAAATAAAAAGCTTGTTTTTCTCCAGAAATAGCCTCGTGTAAACCAGAAAGTAAATGTGCTTTGCTCTGCATATTTTCTACAAAACCGTCTTTAATGTGCCGAACTGGCGAAACGGTAGAAATAATCGTAGCCTTAAAGTTTACAGTTTTAACAAGTGTAAGAGTATTTTCTATTGCGGCAGAAACTTCTTCAACAGAAAGCAGTTCTTTTAAAAACTTTTTCTGCGGAATTTTATGACAATTGGCTACAATCGAATCACTTTCTATAAACCGATAGACCCAAGCTGTCCCGAAGGTTAAAATAATATGGGAAGCTTGCTCAAGGTAGGTTTTTAAATTTTTTAAGCTATCATTCAAATTTGAAATAAAAGCATCTCTATTATTCGTTGATAGCTTTGAATGCACCTCAAAACAATGCCACTGCTCATTATGTTGAAACACATCTGTTTCAGTAAATAAATCTTCATTAATGGCTCGTGTCACTAGCTTTTCAATCGCAACTGGATGAAATACAATCCCAAACGGATTTTGAAGGTTCTGAAATTTATAATATTGGAGTTTCCTTCCAATGTTCTCAGTAAAACAAGACCCCATCAACAGGTTTTTAGATGTATAATCTATCTGATTCTGTTGCGGGGTTAGTGCTATTTGTGTTTGTAATTTCATTTTTTAAGTAATCAGTTTTCAGTAACAATTGGCAGTACTGCTCACTGCAACTGCCTAGTGCTTACTTAATCAAAGTCTTTGCGAACCTTATTTGAGGTACTGCTTAGCAGCAGATAAAGCTTCATCAATCCCATCTGGATTTTTACCCCCAGCTGTTGCGAAAAAAGGCTGTCCGCCACCGCCACCTTGAATGTGTTTTCCAAGTTCGCGTACTATTTGTCCTGCATTTAAGCTTTTATCAGCAGCTAATTCTTTTGAAATATAACACGTAAGTAATGCTTTCCCGTTTTGTTTTGATCCGAATAAAATGAAAAGGTTATCTATCTCGCCACCCATTTCAAAAGCTAAATCTTTCATTCCAGAAGCGTCTAAATCTACTTCTTTCGCTAAAAAGTTAATACCGTTTACGGTTTCAAGCTCATTTTTTAGATCGCCTTTTAAGTTTTTGGCTTTATCTTTTAATAATTCTTGAACCTGTTTTTGAAGTGCAGCATTTTCTTCTTGTAAATTACTTACTGCCTTAACAGGGTTTTGAGCGTTCAATGTCTTCTTAATTTCAGCAAAATCATTACTTCTATCTACAAAGTAGTTTTTAGCAGCATCCCCTGTTATCGCTTCAATTCTTCTTATTCCACTTGCGACCGCTCCTTCTGATGTTATTATAAAATGCCAAATATTACCTGTATTAGGTACGTGCGTACCGCCACAAAGCTCCATTGAATTTCCAAAACGGATAGTACGCACCGCATCGCCATACTTTTCGCCAAACAATGCTACTGCACCTTCGTCTATCGCCTGATTATAAGGTACGCCTCGCTGCTCTTGTAAAGCAAGATTTTCATTAATTCGAGCATTTACAAAATCTTCAACTTGTTTTAATTCTTCATCTGTTACTTTACTGAAATGTGAAAAATCAAAACGCAGGTTTCTACTATGTACCATCGAGCCTTTTTGAGCTACGTGATCACCTAATACTGTTCTAAGTGCTTGATGTAAAAGGTGGGTTGCTGTATGGTTAGAAGCCGTACGGTTTCGTTGTTTTACATCTACAACCGCCTTAAAAGTATCTTCGGTATTACGTGGTAAATTTTTCGCAAAGTGAATTATTAAATTGTTTTCCTTTTTGGTATCTACAATATAAACTACTTCGCCATTTGGCGCTTCTAAATATCCCTTATCTCCTACTTGTCCTCCACCTTCAGCATAAAATGGAGTTAAATTGAAGACCAATTGATACATTTCACCTTCTTTTTTGCTCTCAACTTTACGGTAGCGTGTAATTTTAACTTGTGTTTCTAAGGTATCATACCCTACAAATTCTTCCACATCATCTTCACGCAAAACAACCCAATCGCCAGTTTCCACTTTTGTAGCAGCTCTAGAACGGTCTTTTTGTTTTTTCAATTCAGATTCGAACTCTTTTTCATCTAAATTGTACCCACGCTCTCTTAAAATTAAGGCGGTTAAATCAATAGGAAAACCGTAGGTGTCATATAACTCAAAAGCTTTTTTACCTGAAATGGTTATACTAGAAGCGTTTGAAATTACATTCTCTAGCAAGACTAATCCTTGATCTAGGGTGCGTAGAAAAGATTGTTCTTCTTCACGAATTACATTGATTATTAAGTTTTTTTCAGAAACGAGCTCTGGGAATGTGTCACCCATTTGCTTTACCAACGTATCCGTTAATTTATAGATAAACGGTTCTTTTTTATTCAAAAATGTAAACCCATACCGAATGGCGCGTCTTAAAATACGACGTATTACATAGCCTGCTCCTGTATTAGAAGGCAACTGCCCGTCTGCAATAGAAAAAGCCACGGCACGAACGTGATCTGAAATAACTCGAATGGCTATATCCTTTTCTTCATCTTTACCATACTTGGTATTGGTAATAGCTTCTATTTCGCGAATTAACGGTGTAAATACATCGGTGTCGTAATTACTCTGTTTTTCTTGAAGCACCATACATAGGCGCTCAAAACCCATTCCTGTATCTACGTGCTGTGCAGGTAGTTTTTCTAGACTACCATTAGCTTTTCGGTTAAATTGCATAAAAACCAAGTTCCAGATTTCTACCACTTGTGGGTGATCTGCATTCACTAACTCGGCTCCAGATACTTTCGCTTTCTCTTCATCAGAACGAATATCGACGTGTATTTCGCTACAAGGACCACATGGACCTTGCTCGCCCATCTCCCAGAAATTATCATTCTTATTTCCGTTTAAAATACGGTCTTCGGCTATATGTTGTTTCCAAAAGTTGTAGGCTTCAGTATCTCTAGCTAATCCTTCAGATTTGTCACCTTCAAAAATAGTTACATAGAGTTTGTCTTTATCTATTTTAAAAACATCTGTTAATAATTCCCAAGACCAAGCAATCGCTTCTTCTTTAAAATAATCGCCAAAGCTCCAATTACCAACCATTTCAAACATAGTATGGTGGTAGGTATCCATCCCTACTTCTTCCAGATCGTTGTGTTTTCCACTAACGCGAAGGCATTTTTGGGTATCGGTAACCCGAGTATTTTTAGGATCACTGTTTCCGAGGAAAAACTCTTTAAATTGATTCATTCCCGCATTGGTAAACATTAAGGTAGGGTCGTCCTTAATAACCATAGGGGCTGAGGGAACAACTGTATGTTGTTTCGATTTAAAGAATTCAAAAAATGCGGATCGTATTTCCTTAGATTTCATGCGTTATATTTTATTCAAAATTAGTGATTAAGGCAAAACGCAAAACAATTTCTATATTTGTAAATCGTTATCCAATGGTTAGCGCTGCCCATCAACCGCAAAAATAGGATTTTTTAACGTATGTCTAAGGTTAAATATTACTACGATAGTGAAACCCTCTCCTATCGTAAAATTGAAAAAAAGAAAGGCCGTAAGCTTGGTATAGTACTACTAAGCCTTCTTGGTACTTTATTGGCGGGTTTTTTAGTGTTTTTAGTGTATATAAATTTACCGTATGTAGAAACACCCAAAGAGAAAACCTTAAAGCGGGAATTGGCTAATATGGAGTTGCAATACGAGCTGCTGAACAAAAAAATGTCCGAGGCTGAAAACGTACTTTCTGAAGTTGCCGAACGCGACAACAATCTCTATCGTGTTTATTTTGAAGCCAATCCGATCCCAGAAGAGCAGCGAAAAGCTGGATTTGGTGGAATAAACCGTTATAAAAACTTAGAAGGGTTTGATAACTCAAAACTAATAATCAACACTAGCGAACGACTAGATATATTGACCAAGCAGATTGTGGTGCAATCGCGATCTTTGGACGAAGTATCGCAGCTTGCCGAAGAAAAAGAAAAGTTACTGGCTGCTATTCCTGCCATTCAACCTGTAAAAAACGAAGACCTTACCCGTATGGCTTCAGGCTACGGGTATCGTACCGACCCCTTTACTAAAGCCCGAAAGTTTCATTACGGAATGGACTTTACCTCGCCTAGAGGCACACCTGTCTATGCATCTGGTGATGGAGTGGTAAGTCGTGCCGACAATGCTGCTACGGGTTATGGCAATCACATACGTATAGATCATGGTTATGGCTATGTAAGTCTTTATGCACATCTCTACAAATACAATGTTAGAAAAGGTCAACGAGTAAAAAGAGGTGATTTAATAGGTTTTGTAGGAAGTACTGGGCGTTCTGAAGCACCACACCTTCATTATGAAGTTTTTAAAGATGACGAACGTATAAACCCTATTAACTTTTACTACGGAAACTTGACACCTGAAGAATTTGCAGAAATGCAAAAACAAGCACAGCAAGACAAAAACAGGATAAGC
>NZ_CAXBCK010000020.1:0-62476 GCF_963974425.1 uncultured Marixanthomonas sp. | reverse complement strand
TATTTCATTGAGCGGGGTTTCGGCTTCGAGAAAATCTTCACAGCCCACTAGAAAAATACCTGCCATACAGATACCAAGGATATATATGCGTTTTCTTTTTGATGTTATTAAATTATGTGCTTTCATAATACCTGTTTTTTAAAGTTGAAGTTGTATGCCCAAGACAATCCTCCTTAAAGAGGGTATGTACCCTCTTGTTTGTTCTGGGTCTGCGCCCTTATAGTTAGTAAGAGTGAGCAGGTTCTGTCCCTTTAGGGAAACCATGCAAGAATTGACATGGCTTTTGCTTATTGGCACTTTATATGAGAGGTGCAAGGATTTTAGTCGGATAAAGGAAGCGTCGGATACTGCGCCACTGCTTTGGCTAAATTGCGAATAAGCCAAAAGTGCCCCACTATTTGCGCCAGTTGTAAATTGTTGTATATCGCCAGTATCTCCTGTTTGTTGCCAATGGTTCAACACCCCTATGGGTTGATTGAACATGGTACCGGGGGCGATATTGGTATTGAATTGATTGTACCCTTCTTTCTTAACGAATTGAAAGAGAAGGTCAAGGCCCCAATTTTTATATTGTATGCTATTGGAAAGCCCGCCATACAGCTTAGGGGTCAGGTCAGCGATATATTGACGGTCCTCAATAGGGGTGATCTGACCGTCACCGTTGTAGTCTTCAAATTCAAACAATCCAGTTTGGGGGTTGACCCCTTTTAGGTTATAGAGCTTTGCTATCGATAAGGGCTGACCAATGACAAACCGGTTGGCATACGTAGAGCTTTCGAGGTTGGGGAATTTGACCAATTTGTTTTTAGGGATGGTAAGGTTTATCGAAGTGTTCCAAAAGAAGTTTTCAGTTTGTACAATGATCTTGGTTGTTTCAACCTCCCAACCTGTGTTCTGTACGACGGCATCCAGGTTGGACAAGATTGAGGAAAAACCTGTCGTAGTGGGCAGGGTATAATTGATAAGTTGATTGCCAGAGCGGTTACGGTAATAATTGGCAGCCAACAAGAGACTGTTCTTGAACAGCTCTAATTCAATGGCAATTTCTGCTTTTCTGTTTTCTTCCCATTTAAAGTTGGGGTTGAACAACCTGGCAGGTTCTAGGGCAATATTGCCATTATAGGTGTTGTCACCAATTATATAGGACTGTAGGTATTGATAATCCCCAATTTGATCGTTGCCCGTAATACCGTAACTGCCCCTAACCTTACCCATATTGAGCCAAGGCCAATCAAGGTCTTTTGAAAATAACCATGCCGCCCCCATGGCACCAAAATTGCCATATTTGTTCCCGGGGCCAAAACGGCTGGAACCGTCCCGCCTGGCCGTTAGGTTAAAGTAAATTTTATTCTTTAGGCTATAGTTGATCCTTGAAAAAAATGATTGATAGCTATAGACCTGTTCATTCTCATTCAATCCCAACAGTGTTGTTGCCGAACTGAGGTTATTGATAAACTGGTTATTTGGGAACCCTATCCCTATAAACGCTTGCTGCCCATTTGTGCTTTTTTGATGTGTGGCCCCGAAAAGTATCTTGAGTTCTCCATTTTTAAATTTCTTTTTCCACTCCAGTTGTGGCTCTACACTAAAATAGTCGTTCTTACCAGTATTTTGAAAAAGTTGTGAGACGCTACTGTCCAACCCAAAAGCGGGGTCGTAAATTGTATGGGGGTTACTATACCCCTCTTCTATGGTTGTGACATTGTACCCTAAATTTAATTTGGCCTCTAGATTGGATATGGGCGCATAGGTAAGTACCGCAGTTGACAACAAGGTGTTTGTATTATTGTTGTAGACTGCCTGTAAGGCTGCCAAGGGGTTTGTCCATGTGCTGTTTTCCCAATTAAGCTCACCATTCTCGTTATAGAGTGCGGGTGCATTGGGGGGAAGGTATATGGCATCGAAGGTCAGGTCTTTCTTGGGGAGCTTGTTGTCCTGAACTGTATATCCCGCATTGAACTGTAACCGGAAGCGGTTGTCTTTACTGACGTGGGTAATGTTTGAATTAACGTTTAAACGGCTGTAGTTAAAATTGCCCGGAAAAACAGTGGTCTCCTTTTGGTAGTTACCGGATACCAAAAAATGTGTCTGTTCACTGCCCCCGGCCATACTGGCATGGATGTTTTGGCTGTGTGCCGTACCGCCTATAAGTTGCTCTTGCCAATCTGTGTATCGGGTTTGGCTCCAAGTGCCATTTACATCGTATGCTGTTTCGGGATACTCCATGATGCCATCATTGCTGAAGGCTTCCCTGCGCATTTGTAAGTACTCTGGGGTGTTGAGCAGTTTTGCCTTGCGGGTAATGTGGGCGATGCCCGTACTGCTATTGATCGTGAATTTTACCTTGCCCTCTACCCCCTTTTTGGTAGTGATCAACACTACACCGTTTGCCCCGCGGGAACCATATATCGCTGTGGCGTCTGCATCTTTGAGCACTTCGATGCTTTGAATGTTTGCAGGGTTTATAGCATTTAATGGACTGACATCGCCCCTAGGGAAAATTTCAACAGATACATTTATATTGCTTAGCGTATTGGAGCCGTAGGGAACCCCATCAATGATATACAGCGGTTCGTTACCGGCAAAAATACTGTTTTGGCCCCGTATTCGTACCGAAAAACCACTACCGGGCACACCAGAGTTTTCTACGATGTTGACACCGGCCATCCTTCCCTGCATAGCCCCTAACGGGTTGTCAACCACTTGGTCTTCTATATTGGAAGAGGTTAGCTTGGTAATGCTCCCTGTTTTTTCAGCATTGGTAACAGTATAATACCCAGCATTGAGCACAACTTGATCGAGAGCTGTGGCATCTTCATATAATTGAACGTTGATGATTGTTTTATTACCAACTAGCTTATTGACAGGCTTAAAGCCTAAAAAAGAAAACACCAAGGTGTCTTGAGAAGTTGCCAATAATTCCCAGCTTCCATCTACCTGGGTGGTGGTGCCCCTGTTTTTATTTTTTATAAGGACATTGACGCCTGGTAATGGGTTGTTCTCTATATCTGTGACCGTTCCTGAAACAAGTTTATTGGTTACTTGAGCTATAGGGTAAATGGTGACCGTAAAAAAAACAATTATGGACAAAGAGACCCTTACCACAAGGGTTGGCTTGTAGTTATTTTTCATACTTTTGTATTGATTGGATTAGACAATAATTTAATTAGGGCCTTTTACACTATGCGCAACAGGGTGTGGAGGCCTTTTTTAATGGTATTAATTATAAGCTTTTATCATAGGCAGGTTTAATTGGTTAGTTGCAACACTAAATAGCATAGAAAAGAAGGTGCTTTGAAGAAAATTGAAAGAAAATTTTGTGCCGAGCCAAATACAAAAAGGCGCAGGTCTCAACTTATCTGACTTGGGGTACTGGTTACCTTGCACACAGATAAGAGAGCCCACGCCCGGGTCGTGAGCAAACTTACTTATCCTCTCGCGTGCTAAAAATTACCAGTTTTCAAGTCGAGGTTCAAAGCAATTGCTTCTAAAATTTTTGCTTATAGAAGAATCACAAATATATGTTATTGAGACAAATATAGTGATATTATTTAAATATTGGGATATATCCCAATATAATATTAGACAAATTCTATGAAATTGTTTCAAAACTGTGTAGCAATGGATATCAAGAGTGAAGTATTAAAGGAAATTGGGGGAAAAATTATTGAACATAGAAAAAGAAATAAGCAAACTCAAGAAGATATCAGTTTTTTTACAGGAATTGAAGTTTCTGAAATAAGTAGATATGAAAAAGGAAAGATAAATCTAACGATTAGTACGCTTTTAAAATTTTCACAAGCGTTAAATATTCATCCAAAAGAACTATTTAATTTTGACTTAAATAAGCACAAAATTGATTTGTAAAATCAATCAATATTTTAAATCAGTTACTATATAATACCTTTCTAATAGTTTACCTTCTTGAAAAGCCACAAGGTTGACAATTTTATTTTGAGTAACACTATATTCTACCTCTACAAAAAACTTGAACAGTGAATACATGGAATAGCGCTTTTCCTCTTTTATATAGTAATCAACGAAATAACCTTTTGTAAACACCAAATTATGCTGCTCGTCGCTTTCCAAGTTATTATATTGCTCTAAGGTATAGGTCATATTTTTTTAATAAACAGAACTTAAAACTACACATTTTAAATATTCTTTTCTATTTTTATAAAGACAGAAGTACAATCCCTTTTCCCTAAGCGCTTCTATATTATTTGCATGTTAGATTTCTTTTAAGCCTTGAAACATATAAAAAATTTAATAGATAGCCTTTTCGATGTTTTCTTTCCTAAGGACGCTGCTGAGGAATGGAACGATGATATGGATGATCCTATGTGGGTAAAGGTTGGCTTTTTTATATTTATTATTATATTGATAATATTATTTGTAATGTTATATTATTAGAAATATGAACGTACTAAATGTGAAAAAATAGCTCTTAACGGGCCAAATGGATAGATTAAAAAGAAAGAAGTGTTCATATAAACAAGTTAGCACAAGTATGAAAAAAAACTACATCATAACATTTATCTTTCTGTTTTTAATTCAAGTTGGTTACTCTCAAGACTACGAAATTAAAACAGAAACCAAACAACTCATCGAAAGTAGAAGTATTTATTTGAATGGAGGTCTGAATGCAACTTTTGGCGGACAATCGAGAACCTATTTGCAAGTAGATTTACCACCAAATACAGTCAAATGGTATTACAGTTTTTCAACTAAAAAAGGTAAAAGCGGAACACAAAATCTGAATTTAGCTATACAATTAACCGGTATGATGTCTGACCCAAGCGGAATAACATCGAGTACTTTATCCGCTATAAAAGTGCCGGATGGTGTGGCTTCTGCCAACATTTATTTATGTGACCGACCGAACATCGATAAATTTTTATCTAAAAAAGACTTGTATGGAGGAAGTTATTCCTACAATATGGAAGGTTCTGCTCAAAGCACAAAACAAGCTGTAGTGGAAATCGACGACATCAGAACAGGAACCGTTTATTTAGGTTTAAAAAATCCGAGTACAAATAATGGAGTAAACATAAGTATCGAGGTTGTTGCTATAACAGAAAAACGAGTGCCAATTGTAAAGTCTGACAGTCAACAAAAAGCCGAACTTTATGGCGGTTTGGGATGGACGAATTTTGAGAATGGCAATTATGAAAAATGCATTGAATTTTGCGATAAAGCAAATTCAGAATATGAGTTAGGCTGGGTACTTGCCAATAAAGGTTTAGCTCAACTTATGACAGATAAAGAAAGTGAAGCGATGGAAACTTATATCGAGGCAATTACATTAATTAAAAAACAACCAAATCCAGGTTATGTTTTTGGCGAGATGATTAAGGACATCGACAATGCGAAAAATTTAAAGCCAAACTTAAATGGTGCTGACGAAATTAAACAACTGATTGAAATGCAACGTGGATAAATACGTGTGCTAACAATGTATCCTATGAAAAAGAAAATGGGAAAAGAAGAAAAATCGCTTTCGAAAGCTGTAGAAGATGAACTTTTGAAGCCTTTACTTGATATAATTGTAAATTATGCAGAAATAGGTCTTGATAATTTTATTGATAATGAAATTGTTTCTGAAGCACCTATTGTCAAAACACTTTTTGTATTTGCGAAACCAGGGGTAATAGTTAAAGATTTTTCTTTCTTACAAAGGTTTCAATCTTTGCATCCTTGACCGCAGTTGTAGTAAAGTACATTTTCATTAAGGCAGGCTTGAAGGTTTTGGTTTTCTCAATTTCTTCAAGGATTTCTTTTTTGGTCAGTTGCTTTTGTGAATTGCAGTCTTTTCTTTTGTATTGAGTGTCTTAGTATGAATCTTCCCCTTTAGGTATACCAGAAATATCAATGCCAGATTGATTTTGTCCATTGCGGCCATTCATTGTGATTTCCGGACAATCCCATATTTCGCCCCAAAGTTTTTTACAGAGTCTTTCAAAGTCTTTCCAGTTGTCAGGAGGGGGTAAGGATTGGGAAATTTTCATACACAGCTATTTTTATACAAAAATATCAGTATTCCATTAGAATTCCTGCTCAATGGAAAATATTTTGCTTTAAAGCCCTTATACTGGAAAATATTTGACAAGATTATCAGTTTAAGACTTTTAACGGAAAGTATTAATCTACCTATAATGGAAAATATTTTGCATTAAACACTTTATATTGGAAAATATTTTGCATTTTTGTAATTAAATTAATTTATGATGGAAAATAATAGCCCAATACATCTACAAGAAATTATTTATGGTTCGCCAGATTCTGTAACCTCCCGCAGAATATCGAAGTGGGAGGATGACGGTAATGTGCGTAAAATCGCTTCAAGAATCTATACGTCAAATTTTGAAGACACCCCAGAAGACATCATCCAACGGAATATATTTCCCATTCTCGGCAACCTATATTCAGGAGCCGTACTAAGTCATCGCTCTGCATTTGAATTTGCTCCCACAGCAAGCGGTCAAGTTTTTGTAACCTACAAATACACCAAAAAAATAAAACTTCCTGGCATTACAATTCGCTTTATGAAAGGAGCAGGAGCTATTGAGGGCGATACTTCATTTTCGGGTGATTTAATGGTGTCACAACAGGAACGGGCATTGCTTGAAAACCTGCAGGTTTCCCGACAAACAGGTGCCGATTCCAAAACACTTGCTTACCCGCAAATAGAAGAAAAACTTGAACAGATTATCCGTGTCAATGGCGAGGATGAACTAAACGCCGTGCGTGACCGTGCGCGTGAAATAGCTGAAGAGCTGGGGATGCACAAAGAGTTTGAAAGACTCAATAAGATTATTAGTGCACTATTAGCCACAAGGTCAGCAAAGGAACTTAAATCGCCTGTAGCTGCTGCCAGAGCAGTAGGATTGCCTTATGACCCTGCACGAGTAAAATTGTTTGAACTCCTTTTTAGGGAACTGAGGCAACAGGAGTTTAAGAACAGGGAAGAACAAAATACCACGACCCAAGCATATCGCAATTTTGCTTTTTACGAAAGTTATTTTTCCAATTACATAGAGGGAACTGTATTTGAAATTGACACTGCAAAACAAATCATTGCTACTCAGCAACCACTGCCAGCCCGCAATGAAGATTCCCACGATGTTTTGGGCACCTATCAGTTGGTTTCCAATAGACAGGAAATGAAAATAGTTCCATATTCGGGCGAGAACCTGCTCGACATCTTACAGTATCGTCACGAGATATTATTGAGTGCGAGAACAGATAAAAATCCGGGTAAATTTAAAAACAAAAACAATCAAGCTGGTAATACCTCTTTCGTGGCAATGGAACTGGTACGAGGAACGCTACTGCAAAGTTTTGATTTTTACAAGGCACTTGTGCATCCTTTTGCAAAAGCGGCTTATATAATGTTTGTGGTAAGTGAGGCACACCCCTTCTTGGACGGGAATGGCCGTATGGCACGAGTGATGATGAATGCAGAACTATCCAGTGCTGGTCACACAAAAATAATTATACCCACCGTCTATAGAGAAGATTATTTGGGTGCACTACGTAGGCTGACCAGGAATAACGACCCAAAAGTATATATACGAATGCTTGATCGTGCCCAGGCCTTTAGCCACACCCTTGATGCTGCAGAAATGCAAGAGGTGGAAGCTGCATTACAAAAAAGTAATGCTTTTAAAGAAAGTAATGAGGGAGTATTGAAAATAATTAAGTAGTAAAAATGTGAATACAATTAATATACTTCTGATAAATAAGATACGGCTATGGCCAGGGTTCCCATAGTCAGAACCCAAAGTATAATGTAAATTTTGACTTTCAAATTAAAATTAGCAATTTCATCATCGAATTCAGAATCATTGTTTAAAATTCTTTCAATATCATTTTTATTCAAAACATCCAAATTTTTTGCTTTTACATTTTCGTATCTTTTTTCTACTCTATTTTTTAAAGAAACCACCACCCATACTGTATATGCTAAATAGATAAATGATATACCTAATAAAGCAAAGAATATTATAGTAGCATCAGTTGTAAAAATATTTTCAAATTCGCTTTTCATCAAAGTTCTAAGAACAAAAACAGATATGAAAAATGACAGGTATAGAAAATTACTTTTTTGATAGTTTTGACTTAACTCTTGAAGACTACTCCTAATTTCTTGAAGTATATCTGTTAGGTCATTATTTACCTTTGCTCTAACTTCAAGATATTTAGCGACATTTTCCTTTAGGTATATTTTATGCGCAGAAAGAATAGATTGAAAAACTTTGTCTGAAATAACTAAGTTTTCGTTGTCAATTTCTAGGGACAATATATTTCTGGTAATACCCAGTTTATCTGCGATATTTGCATTTTCACTATAGACCCACGCAGTAATATCTGCATAAGTGTCGTAATCTTTATTTAAATTAGAAACGTCTATTTGACTTTTTAAAAACTTATATCCTTTCAATTGAAAATTTAAGATGTTTTTGTCAAGATAAGAGGTGTCAAAAAGAGCGGTGAATGAAAATAAGTTTTGTAGTTTTCTTAAATGGATAATAAGAATTTCACCATAATTTGAAGCATTTAGAATTTTGAAATCTGTTCCAATAAAAGGATATTTTGTGTTCTGATTGAAATTAAAATGTTCCAAATGAGTCTTAGGTAAATCGGTCACTGCATTGGAGTCATTAACTCTAATTCTTTTAGAAAAAATATGTGCAGATGATTTGTCAATATAGTTGAAATTAATAAATCCAAAATCTATAATGCGATTTGATAAAGTATTTAATAATTCTATTGTAGTCCGAGAGTTAAGCCAATTTTCAAAGGAATCATTATTATAGACATTTACAGTTGCTGTGTTACTACTTTTATATATTTCTAATTTCAATCCCAACAAATCGTCCTCAAGAAGCTGAATTTGATTAAATTCTTTTATAAAGTCAGTAGTAAATTTTGAGTTACAACTTGAGATTGTTTCACCATTTAATAAAAGAAAAAAAGTCCAATCATCTTTATAAGAATTTAGAAATTCTTCTAATTTATTAAAATCACTAATGGGGGATTTATTTACAATATTTAAAGAAAATGTAGCCTTATTAAAATCATCAACAACTATACATTTGGAACCTTCAAGCTTTACGACGGACTCTAATATTTTGTTTAAATTATTCATTATCTTTTCGAAGAAACTCTCTATAAACTTTTTCGCTATCGGTTAAAATCTGTAAATACATTTGGCCGCTTTCCGTCTTTCCTGACCTTAATGTTTTTCTGAAATTAGGAATTTCAGTTTTTAAAAGGAGGTCAATTGATTCCGACACCTTTACTTTTTCCCTCATCCTTTTTTTTATATGTCTTTTAGAAATATTAAATGTTTGATCAAAATCCAGCTTATTAGGCAATGATCTTATTTTAGCAACTAAAGTTTCTATTTTAAGACTATTGTCTTCTGGTTCATAATTTGAAAAAAGAGATTTAATAAAGTCTTCAACTTCAAAAATTTTATTGTTTCGGAAATATCCAACAAAACTATTTCTCAAAATCTGATAATCTGCGGGATGTTTTTTTCTAATATTATTGAAAACACGATTGTCAAAATGTTCCATTGATTTTTCCGTGTTATGAGCATCTGTATGCTTTGCCTCAAGTTCTAAAAATTCTCTCCACCAATATTTTGATAGATTGGCATCAAGTACATCTACTTCTTCATCAATCTGTCCATGGTCAAGTCGAATAAGCGCCGCTTTGAAAATTTTCTTATTCCATGGTAAACCACTTCGAACAGTTAGAGAGTTTTCGTCTAAAAATTCTGTATGATCTGCTTTACAGATAATTATACTTTCATTACCATCAATCTCAATATACGCCTGAAATAAACTTCCTTTGAGTATTTCTACTTTGAGCTTTTTATTTTTTAAATGCTCTTGAGCCTCTTTTTCTTTATTCATTAACCGTTTAGCAGCCAGCATTATAGAATTGTCACGATCATTATTAGAAATAATATCTTCTAAAACGTTTCTTATTTCAGATTTCGAGCTAGTAAATAAATATTGTCTTCTTTTAGGGCTTTCTGTAATTTCTGTAAATAATTTATCAGTATATTCTTTAAGCGACTCACTATGATCAATTTTCACTTTTTTAATTGAAGAATTGCTATGGTTTATATGATTGAGAGATGCGTACTTAATATTCATATTTTATCTTTTAAATAAAAATAACATTTTATTAGTCAAAAGTTCAATAAATTAATTAGGAATATATACCATCATTGGTATCCAACACGGATGTCCACAGTCAATTGCTTCTTTTACCGTAGTATTTGCATTAATATTCAACGTTCTTCGCTAAAGCTGATTAGAAATTATTCTGGAATCTGAAAAGAAGGTTAACTTTTAAAATTCACAACACTATCTAGCGCATCGTCTGCATCCCTATTGATGAAGTTTGCCTGATAATTCAACGTGGTTTTTAAATCACTATGACGATAGAGTTTTTGTAGCATCAAAGGATGAATTCTATCTCCGGCAATATTCCCGAAACTGTGGCGAGCAATGTGATTTGATAAATTTTTATCAATATCACATTGCTTGGCTATTTTTTTAAGATACTTATTAAATAGCCTAGTAGCATTTCTGGTCTTAACAAAAACATCCTCTTTATCTTTAGAATTCACCTCCTTCAAGAATGGAAACACATAGCCATTATTTTCTGACTGGTTGTTTTTGTAAAATTTTAGAATAGCAGCAGCCTTTTCAGGAACTTTAAGACTGAGCGGCTTTTCATTTTTATTCATTATATAATAAAGCCGGTTGTCTTTAAAATCTGTCCATCTTAATTTGACTACATCAGAAATACGTATTCCGGCAAAGTAAAAAGAAATTAACCAAACATTATGCGTGTTCCAAATAGAAGTATTTTTTTTAAGTTTCAGAGCTTCAATTTTTTCGACTTCTTGAATGGTCAAACCTATTTTGTTTCCAGAACCTATGTGTATTTTCTCTTTTTTACCTGCAAAAGGATAAAATTTGGATGATACAATTCCATCTTTAATCGCGATATTAAAAAGAGTTCTAATAAATATAAGTTGGTTGGTGATTGTTCGGGTTTTTTGATTCAAATAAACTGAACAAAAAGTTTTAAACCTCCCCAAAAAAGCTTCGTTAATATCTCGGAATTTTAATTTCTTGTTTTTTTTGAAATGATCAATGCCATCTTCAAATGAATATTCAGCTTTTCTCGCTTTACTTATTCGCTCTTTTCTTCGTTCTTTAATCGCTTTTATGTTTGCATTTTTGGAAAGGGACATTTTAAGGTTTAAGAACTCTTCCAAATTGTAAAGTATGGATAACTCTGGTTTTGCGACAGAAAAAGTACCGCGGTCGTATTTACTTTGTATGCGTTCGGCCGCAACTGTAAAAAAAGATTTAGATCCGCCTGGTCCTTTTAACTTTTGTTTTACCTGTTTTGGAGTTATATTTTCAACTTTGGTGTCAAAGTAAATATCATTAGCCTCGGTAAGTTTTTTCATCAAAAAATTATTTAATTTTTTGAAGTTAGAATGGGTTCTTTTTACTCTCCCCACAACTTTATCCCAATCCTTTTCAAGCACATAGTGTCCAGTAAATTTATAGTTTGTTTTATAATTTTCACTAATTCTTAAAGCGAGTGGAGCAGTACCATCTTTCCTTTCTTTATTTTTACGACGAACAATCTTAATACTAGCCATAACATTCTCTTTACTTGTAGTGTATAAAGATAGTTAAAAAATAAAAAGGGGTACAGAATAGGTACAGAATAATTTGATTATAAATAGTTTTGTTCAATAACAAAAAAAATTAAATCATTGATAATCATACATTTTATAATGTTTTGTGGAATATCTACACATCTTACCTCTAAGCTCATAACCCGAAGGTCACTGGTTCGAGTCCAGTTCCCGCTACTAAGAAAAAGCCTTTCATTTCTGAAAGGCTTTTTTTATTAAGCTAAAGCATCTCCTTAATTACTTTTTCAACCATTCTAAAGCTTTATCTGCTTCGTCTAAAGCAAATCCTTTCATACTAATCCCAGGAAGAATTTTACTTTCTATTTCGGCAAGCTTATGCACCCATTTTCTATCTGTGACAATGGCATATTTCTCTACGTTTCCTAAGGCACCAAAATCTACTTTTAAACCTTCGGTAAAGGCTTTAAAGCTATCAAAGCCATCAAAATCTTTATAGGTTGCTAGAAGGTTTATTTTACCTTCATGCTTTTTATTTTTAAGTATATTATATAGTGCGGTCATTCCGCCTTCATCTATTTTTCCATCTATCGTGAAGGAATAGATATTAGTCCCCTTAATATTTTTTATATCCAATTTTGAAAGATACTCGTCCTCTTTATAGGTTTTTACATCGTCCTTTTCTAACCAAGCAATGGCCTTTTTACGTTCATCAAGGTCAAATTGTTTCATCGGTATTCCTGGTGTTAGAAAATTTCCTGTCGGCAATAAAGTCTCTACCCATTCCTTACCTGATAAGATTGCATACTTCCCTATATTACGAACAGCTTTCACTTTCATCTTTAAAGTAGAACTGAATGCTTTAAAATCTTTAAACCCAGGAAACTCATTAATAGTACCGAGCAATTTCATTTTTTGATGCTGTTCTGCTTTTAACTCTAAAAGCTTATAAAACTCCTCAACACTTTCTTTATCAATATCTCCATCTATAGAGAATTCAAAAATAACTGTGCCTTCTATTTTTTCAAGTTTTAACATAGTTTATATTTTAGAAATTTAATTATTAGATTAATAAAATTAAAACACCCCTTTAAACATAGTAGTTAATAAAGTAATAAAAAGGTACAATTTATTTCTTTTTACCAGCAAAAGGGTCAATAGAAAATCCTACTTGAAAACACCCTGTTGCTTCTTGTTCATTTTTATAGATAAAATCGCTTGTTGGCTCGCCCTTTTCAGTTAAACGGTTACTAATAAAGTTTTGTAACCCTCCTTGAAAAGTACCTATCAAATAATTACTGAAACGGTGTTCGTAGATTATACCAGATTTTATTTCCAATTGACTGTACTCAAATACATCGGCAAAGCCTGGACTATCCACATTTACATAAAAACCAGTAGATCCAAAGGTACTTCCTATAGAAAACCGACCATTTTCACCTATTGGTCTTCTTAACAACAAACGCTGCGGAAGTATAAAATCTACTTCCCATTTAGAGTTTTTAAACCTGTGGTTGTACGTAAATGTTGGGAAAAATGGAATTTGTGACGTCGGATCTATAAAAACAATAGCCCCCAAAGTTATCGTGGTACGCTCTGTTCTTTTTAAAATAAAAGAAAGACCTGCCAATCCTTTTAATCGTTCTACACCTTCGTCATTACCATCCACGATTAAGGAAGCATTGTAAATAACCGGTTTTTTAAAGAGGGTTGAAAAATAAGTGGAACTAACTGCGACGGAAAAATTATGAAAATTAACAATCCCATTTTGTTCAAATACACTAATACCTGTCGTTTCAATATCATCAAACTCAAATTCACTAAATTGATAGTTTAACGAACCCATTACTCCCCATTTTCTAGTTTTATAGATAGGAATGTTTGCCGAAGCATTAAAGTTGCGCTGTGTTTTTATTTCTCCGTCTTGAAAACCTTCTTCAAAAAGCTCTGATGTAAAATCACGGCTTAGACTCTGGCCGTATTCAAAATTTAGTATTCGGGTACGCGGAAACTTTTCTTTAATTCCCTGCGTTGCTTTTTGTTGAAGCGAATCTGTAGACTGCTGTTGTGTGCCTTCTCTATCTTGGCTAAAAACAGGTGCAAAAGCAGTGATCAAAAAAGCTACGATAAGTAGTGTTGGTTTGTTCATTTAGTGTTTTTAAAAATTTCTATTTTAGTCTGATAAGGTTTCTTGAAATATATACAGCTGTAGTTAGCTTAACGCTAAGTATGTCTGCTATATTTTTGTAATTTCAATGTTAACTTTAATGGTTTAATCTTCTTTTTTGGATTGTTGAAGTTGGTCTTTAAGTTCGTTTAATTGGTTTTCTTTAAAAACCATCGTCCTGTGCGGAAATGGAATGGAAATCCCTTCTCTATCAAATCGTTTTTTAATGCTTTCGTACAAGTCACACTTCATTTGAAAAGCATCGGTAAAATTACTTGCCCAGGCCCAGGCATGTAATGTAACAGCCGAATCACCAAGTGATATAACTCGCACAGCTACTTTTTTTTCATTATTGTATTTGTCTAGTTCGCTTCGGTTATCTATTAAATTAGTGTGATCTTCACATTCCTCTCGCATAATGTGCTTTGCCAAATCGATATCGCTATCGTAGGAGATTCCAATTTCTATCCACTGGCAGCACATACGGTCGCCTAAATCATAATTAATCAGTTTCTCTTTATTGATTACCGAATTGGGGATGACAATCATCTTGTTTTCGTAATTTCTGATAATGGTGTGGCGCAAGGTAATATCGGTTACCGTTCCTACCATCGTTTCATCAAGTTTAATGATATCGCCTATTTTAAATGGTTTGAACGAAATGATAAACAATCCTCCGACGAGATTTGACAAAGCTTCTTGCGAAGCAACTCCCGCAACTACAGCAAGCACTCCAGCACCACCTAATGCGGTAGCGGCAAAGCTGCGCATAGACTCAAACGCAATTAGAATTAATAAACCCCCAATAAAATATACCCCAAATACGGCTATGTATTGTAAAAATTTATAACTAGTCGTATCTTGGTTAGCAACTGTTTTCTCCTTAATTTTTCTTAAAAACCAAGTTTGCACCACCGATGCTGCCACCAAAGTGATAACAGCGACAATACCTAGATACAAAACTAGAATAAAGTTTTTTCTAGCAATTTTGTGTTGTTCTTCATCTATAAATATAAAAGCCAGTGCCATTATACCTAAAACTATCCAAAGCGCATTCAGGATTTTTTGAATTAAGTGTATTGTAGTGGGTTCTTCTCCGTGGTGTTTTTTTCGGAAACGTTTTTCTAACCAATTGTGAAATAATTTGGTTAAAAACCGTAAAAGTAATACAACAACTACAACAGCAATTGCGTAAAGAATTGCTACTTTATAGGTGGTCAAAAACTCTATCATTGGAGGATATTTTCTTCAATATTATAAGCATAAACCGCATTCCAGTTATATGACAGTAATGTTTTTGTAAATTGTTTTTTTATGGAAGGAAGCACTTTAAAGACAATTTCCATATCTGGAGTCTCTGATAGAGCATCAATAAAAAGTAACAATCTTTCTAAATCTGATTCAGAGCAATTTTTAACAATACTCACTTCGAGTTTTGGTTTATTACTTGCAATATAATAGAACATATTATTCTTTTAGTTAAAATAAAAATGTTTAGTTCTGAAATAAAAGAACTATTGTGAATAAAAAAAGAGTTACTTTTTTTCCCAGTTATCAATAATTTTTTTTGCCTCCTCACTATAATAGTCTATAAACTGAGTCAACTCTTTTACTTTAGTATTATAATCCTTTGTTTTAGGTGTTCTCTCTGCTAGGATTGCTTTCATAACTTTATTGTATTCCCTAAATCCATCTAGATTTTTTCTGAAAGAATCCTGCCATTGATCCATTCGAGAGAAAAAATAACGTTTACGTTCTCCCAACTTTGTTCGGTAACCAATATAGTTTATAGTCAATAAATTATTAATCGCATTACTAGTGGCACTTTTACTTAAAGAAAGAATTTTTCTAATTTCATCGAAGGTAAGCTCTTCTTGATCAATTACTGTTAACAGTGCATTTACCCTAGCAGATGCAGGAGATAGTCCAAATTGTTCTTGAATAACCCCATAGGCCTCCAATAATTCTTTTTGCTTTTCTGTTAATTGAATCTTTTCCATAGTGCTTTTGCAAATATAGTATCTTTTATAGTTCTTTTAGTAAAGAACCATAAAATTACAAGTTGCTACTAGTTATATCTATGACTAGCTTTATTTTCTTCTTAATGAAAAGCACTAGAATTATAAAAAAATGCTTTAGAAATAAACGCTAAAAGTAAACTTCCCAATGGCAAGATTAAGCATATATCACTAAATACGAGGGGTTCAGGTTTAAAAAACCTTAATTATCCTCTTTATTTAAATAACCCGTCGTACCTCTACAAACGCATTATTCCAATAGTTTTCATCGAGTGAAGAAACTATTACACCTCTGGAAGTTGTTGAGTGTATAAATTTTACCACCCCTCTTTTTGATTCTACGACGAGCCCCACATGGTTAATAACCTTACGAGTTTTATTGGTTTGAAAAAACAACAAATCTCCCTCTTCTGCATTACGGAGTGAAATTCGTTTTCCTTGTTTGGCCATGTCCCTAGACACTCTAGGCAAACCAATGTTTTCATTTTTAAAAGAAGTATAGACCAACCCTGAACAATCCATTCCTTTTTTTGTCGTTCCGCCAAATTTATACCGCGTGCCTTGAAATGTTTTAGCATAGGCAATAATTTTATTTACCTTTTTAGGGGCAACAGATTTTTTAACATGGTCAGGAGCAGTTTTAGCTGTACTATTAGTACTAGTTACCCTAGTGGTAGTAGGACGAGTTATCTTTTTTTGTTTTGTTACATTTCGGGAACTTCCGCAGGATACCAACAGAACGGCAAAGAATGAAAGTAAAAGAAATCTTTTCATAAATGAGTTGGTTTGAATAAATATAACTAATTTTTTGAAGTTTTATTTTTTGTTTCAGCAACTATTAATTGGGCGGTTTTTTCACTGGCCCCCTTACCTCCTAGTTTTTTTTCAAGATCATAATACTCTAAAAATAGGACAGCACGATTGTATTCATCTAAAATTTGTGTCAATTCCTCTTTTAAACCTTTAGTGGTGAAATCTGTTTGTATCAACTCGGTTACTGCTGGCTTATCCAAAATTAAATTCACCAAGGATATGTAATTCAAATTAATAACTCGTTTTGCAATTTCATAAGAAATCCTACTTCCTTTATAACAAACCACTTGTGGCACTTTAAACAAAGCAGTCTCGAGTGTAGCCGTACCTGAAGTTACTAAAGCAGCGTGTGAAATACTTAACAAGTCGTACGTTTTGTTTAGCAATAAGTGTACGTTTTGTTTTTTTAAGAACGGCTCATAAAAGGAAGCTTCTTGACTGGGCGCACCAGCAATTACAAATTGAAATTCGGTAAAATCTTCAACCACACTAAGCATAATCTTTAGCATCTTTGATATTTCCTGCTTTCTACTCCCGGGCAATAAAGCTATTATTGGCCTATTATCTAACCCATGCTCTTTCTTAAAAATACTGGGCTCTACTTGTTCGAGCTGAGCTATTGCATCTATTAATGGGTGACCGACAAAGTGAACTGGAAACCCGTGCTTTTTTTCGTAAAACTCTTTTTCAAAAGGAAGAATTACGTACATAAAATCTACATCACGCTTAATACTCTTTATGCGGTTTTCTTTCCAAGCCCATATTTGGGGAGAAATATAATAATGTGTTGGTATACCTTTTTGTTTCGCCCATTTTGCAATACGAAGATTAAACCCTGGATAATCAATAAATATAATGGCATCGGGTTGATAGGCTTCAATGTCTTTTTTACAAAAAGAAATATTTTTTAAGATGGTACGAAGATTAAAAACAACCTCTATAAACCCCATGAAAGCGAGATCACGGTAATGTTTTACCTGTTTTCCGCCAACTTCTTCCATTAAATCACCACCCCAAAACCGAAAGTCAGCTTGCGGGTCTTGTGCCTTAAGCGCTTTCATTAAGTTAGCCCCGTGTAAATCTCCGGATGCTTCGCCTGCTATGAGGTAATATTTCATGGTTTTTAATACTTCAGAAAAATATCTTCAAAACAAAAATAGGGCTTTAAATGCAACTTTTGGGAATAGGTATTATATTTTGATTTCAGAACGGATAGTTCAGCTACATTTATTGCTGTTAAAGGAATTTTGAAATCAAAATAATCAAAGCTGCTAAAACAGTCGCTAAAACCACTCCCCTTGCCCGATATACTTTGTTTTTCTTCAGAAAAATAAAAAAGGCACATAAGTTTAAAATAGCGCCCAATGCAATAATATTGCCTAACACATCTTGCTCAATGGCATATTGGATGGTTTTCTCCAATGTTTCTTTTGAAAAGAAGTAAATGTACAAATAGCTTCCCGCTGCATTTGCCACTAACCCAATGAGAAAGCCTATTAATATTTCTTTGGTCATTTTGTTCATGACAGTTTCCAGGTGTTTAAATCTTTAATTGCGTGATGTGCTGTAAGATCAAATTGAACGGGAACGACGGAAACATAGCCGTTTGCCAATGCCCATTCATCGGTATCTTCGCCTTTATCTTCATTTACAAATTCACCTGTAAGCCAATAATACTCGCGCCCCAACGGGTTTACACGTTTATCAAACTGTTCTTCCCAATGCGCATTGGCCTGCCTGCACACCTTTATCCCTTTGATTTCTTTTTCGGTTAATTTTGGAAAATTTACGTTCAAAACCACACCTTTTGGCAATCCATTTTTTAAAGTTTGCTTGGCAATTTTTTTGATAAACTTTTTAGTAGGTTCAAAATCGGCTTCCAAAGAATAATCCAACAACGAAAAGCCTACTGAGGGGATTCCTAAGGTACCGGCTTCAACCGCAGCACTCATCGTTCCGCTATAAATTACGTTAATTGATGAGTTACTTCCATGGTTTACACCACTAACGCATAAGTCTGGTTTTCGTTTTAAAATTTCGTTGACAGCTAACTTTACACAATCTACAGGCGTACCACTACTACTGTATTCTTTTTGAGGCTCCTTTTCGTTCACTTTTACAGTATCACAATACAAGGTATCGTTTATTGTAATAGCATGTCCCATTCCACTTTGTGGTGAATCTGGGGCAACTACACAAACATCGCCTATTGTATTCATAACTTCAATAAGCGCCCGTATTCCGGGAGCTGTTATACCATCATCGTTTGTAACTAAAATAAGTGGTTTCTTCTTTGTCATAATTTTTTTTCTGAACGTAAAAATACAATTTTACTGTTGGGTTTACTTTAAGAAACCATTTCATTTTTATGAAAAAGCACTAGGCTTCATATTTCAGAAGAACCTACAAAACCAATTGAATGTATAATAACATTGCAACCCGAATGCAATTTTCGTAATTTTGATAAAACAATCCCTTTTCAAAAAATAGCATGCGAAAAATACAAATGGTCGATCTTAAAGGCCAATACCAAGAAATTAAAAATCAAGTAAACCAATCTGTTTTAGATGTAATTGAATCCACTGCTTTTATCAATGGCCCAGAAGTTCATCAATTTCAGAAAGAACTAGAGGAATATCTAGATGTGAAGCATGTAATTCCTTGTGCCAATGGCACCGATGCGCTTCAAATTGCAATGATGGGACTTGGTTTACAGCCCGGCGACGAAGTGATCACTGCCGATTTCACCTTTGCGGCCACCGTAGAGGTTATCGCTTTATTAGGTTTAACTCCTGTTTTGGTAGATGTGGACCCTGTTAGTTTTAATATTGATGTCGAAGCCATAAAAAAAGCTATTACCCCAAAAACTAAGGCCATTGTTCCTGTTCATTTATTTGGTCTTGCGGCCAATATGGACGAAATTATGGAGCTTGCCGAAGATAACAACCTGTATGTAATTGAAGATAATGCTCAAGCTATAGGAGGTACGTATACTTCAAAAGACGGAACAAAAACAAAAACGGGAGCAATTGGACACGTAGGTTCTACATCTTTTTTCCCTTCTAAAAACCTAGGATGTTATGGTGATGGCGGTGCTATTTTTACCAATGATGATGATTTAGCACATACCATTCGTGGGATTGTAAATCACGGTATGTATGTTCGCTATCATCACGATGTAGTTGGAGTTAATTCGCGCTTAGACTCTATACAAGCTGCTATTTTAAGAGCTAAACTACCCAAACTTGACACCTACAATGCAGCACGACGAAATGCGGCCAGAAAATACTCAAAAGCCTTAAAAGGCATTCAAAATATAATTATTCCTACTGGATATTGCGAAGCTGAAAACTCTGTTTGCGATGTATGTGATTGTCATGTTTTCCACCAATACACCCTTCGCATTTTAAACACCGATAGAGATGCTCTAGTGAGCCATTTAAATGAACATGGAATTCCGTGTGGGGTTTATTACCCTATTCCGCTTCACCTTCAAAAAGCCTATAAAGACGAGCGCTACAAGGAGGCAGATTTCCCTGTTACTAATCAATTGATAAAAGAAGTTATTTCTTTACCAATGCATACTGAGCTAGATGACGAGCAAATAGAATTTATCACTAAAACGATTATCAACTTTGTAACAAACTCATGAAAAAAATACTTGTTACAGGCGGCTTAGGCTATATAGGTTCTCATACCGTTGTTGAATTGCAGCAGGCCGGATTTAAAGTGGTTGTTATAGACAACTTAGCAAATTCCTCTTTAGATGTTTTAGGCGGCATAACAACTATTACAGATCAAGCACCTATTTTTGAACGATTGGACCTTCGGGACAAAGCCGATGTAATCGATTTTTTTAAAACGCATAACGATTTAGATGGCGTTATCCATTTTGCTGCTAGCAAAGCTGTAGGCGAAAGCGTGGAAAACCCGTTATTATATTATGAAAACAATTTGAACACACTTGTTTATTTATTACAGGAGTGTAAAGCTCACAGTATTAATAACATTATTTTCAGCTCTTCTTGCACTGTTTATGGTGAACCCGATTCGTTACCTATTACTGAAACGGCATCAATAAAAAAAGCAATGTCTCCCTACGGAAATACCAAACAAATAAGTGAAGAAATTTTGTTTGATACGTGTTACATTTCTGAAATGAAATCAATTGCCTTGCGCTATTTTAATCCTATAGGTGCTCACGAAAGTGCCGAAATAGGCGAACTACCCATTGGAGTACCTCAAAACTTAGTGCCCTTTATTACCCAAACTGCAGCTGGAATAAGAGAACAATTATCCGTTTTTGGGGATGATTACGATACTTCTGACGGAAGCTGTATAAGGGACTATATCCATGTGGTCGATTTAGCCAAAGCGCATCTAATTGCTATGCAACGATTACTTTCAGAAAAAAATACTAGCGATTTTGAAGTTTTCAATATTGGAACTGGAGAAGGAAGTTCCGTTTTTAAAGTAATAAAAACTTTTGAGAAGGTATCAGGAGAAAAACTTAACTATAAAGTAGTAGATAGACGCCCAGGAGATGTTACAGCTGTCTATGCCGATACCAAAAAAGCTAATGAAGTATTGGGCTGGGAAGCCGAAAAATCACTGGAAAATGCTTTGGCTTCAGCCTGGAAGTGGGAACAGAAAGTTCGCAGCAAAAAGTGACTTAAATACCGTTTTAAATAGACATATAAAAAATACACCTTATGAAAAACTTCTACGTAGTACTTGCAATTCTTTTTATTTCCTTCGGAGGCCTTGCGCAAAAAACTTATTTGCACTGTGGAAAATTAGTTGATGTTAAAAAAGGAGAAGTACTGAATGACAAGACCATCATCGTTTCAGGTAGCAAAATTGAAGCTATTAAAAATGGTTTTATAAGCCCTAAAAACAAAAACGATAAAATTATCGATTTAAAAAATAAGACGGTATTACCCGGTTTAATCGATATGCATGTTCATCTAGAGGGCGAAACTAGCCCAAACAACTACTTAAAACCCTTTACATTAAACGAAGCTGATGTAGCATTCAATGCAGCAGGATATGCAAAAAAAACATTAATGGCCGGATTTACAACCGTACGCGATCTAGGGGGTAGCGGAGTAAATGTTGCTCTTCGCAATGCTATAAACAATGGTAAAACTGTAGGACCAAGAATATTTACAGCAGAAAAATCACTGGCTACAACAGGTGGTCATGCCGACCCAACAAATGGTCGTAAGCGAGATTTAATGGGTAACCCAGGCCCTAAAGAAGGTGTTGTTAACAGTGTTGAAGATGCTAAAAAAGCAGTGCGACAACGCTATAAAAATGGAGCTGATTGGATAAAAATCACAGCTACTGGGGGAGTTTTAAGTGTTGCCAAGAATAGTAAAAACCCTCAGTTTACAGAAGAGGAGATTAAAGCCATTGTAACCACTGCAAAAGATTATGACATGCAAGTGGCCGCTCATGCACATGGTGATGAAGGGATGCAACGTGCCATTCGGGCCGGAGTGAAAACCATCGAACATGGAACCTTAATGAGCAGTGAAACCATGGAATTGATGAAACAGAATAATGCCTATTTAGTACCTACAATATCTGCAGGTAAATATGTAGCAGAAAAAGCAAAAGTAAAAGGCTATTACCCGGCTATTATTGTTCCAAAAGCTTTAGAAATTGGATCTCAAATTCAAGATATGTTTGGTAGAGCACTTAAAAAAGGAGTTAATATTGCCTTTGGCACCGATGCTGGGGTGTTTCCTCATGGAGAAAACGGCAAAGAGTTTGGTTATATGGTCGAGGCAGGAATGTCACCTATGAAAGCGCTGCAGTCTGCCACGCTTACTAATGCAAAGTTATTGGGCCAAGAAAACAGTATAGGACAATTACAAATAGGTTATATAGCCGATATTATAGCTGTAAACGAAAATCCAGTCGAAAACATAGAAACGATGGAAAACACTGTCTTTATTATGAAAGAAGGCATTATATACAAGGATTAACCAAGGTTTAACGAAGAATTTTTGCATAAAACGCTAAGTCTTTGTTTCTTTGTACTCTAACTTTAAAACAAAGTGATGAAATTAGTTTCAGTGAAACGAAAAACAAAGAGTGAAAAACGATTTACCGAAAAGATGGGTATGTTCACCGCTAAAGTGGTGTATGTAAAGAAAAGGTTTTTAAATATACCTTTTAAAACCATACACAAATACCGGGAAACGTATTACGGTAAAGTAAAAGACTGTGAAGACTGTCAAATAACAGCTTAGCATTTATATAAAATAAACAAAGTAAAAACCCTCCAAATTGGAGGGTTTTTTATATAACTAATATTTTGCAAACTGTATTTTAATAGTTCCAAAGATCAATTTCCATATTACGGACTTTCTCTTCAATTCTATCAGACTCTAATAATTGCATTAAAGCATTATCATTTATGTAATCACGAACACCACGGTCTCCTTGCACATTGTCTTCTTTATAAATCACACTTTCAAAACGTCTTGAGTTTAACAAGTGATCGTAAGAAATTGGCTGAGACGTGTTTTTGCGGTTAAAAGCCTTAGCATTATGTAATGCCTCTCTCGCACCAGGAAACCACACCCAAAACAACTCAACCTTACTATCAATATTGTCATCTGGAAAAGCTTTAGAACGCGCTTCGTTTGCAACTGGACATATACCTAACATACGGTATTTTAATTCACCTTGACGTTTGTCAATATACCAAAGTCCACGAATACGCCACTCTTCTAAATCACCTGCGTCTAGTGTAAATTTACGTATGTATTGCTCATCTACTACTCCTTCAGAGTTAAATTGCTCAATACCAAGATCTGTAGTATCACTATATACCAAAGATGCTCCTAAATCATCAAGTGTTCTCTTTTCAGTAAAATAAGAGTCAGCATATACATCTTCTATTTCACCATTTTTAATGGCAGTAACTAATACGTCGTACAAAGACCTACGGTCTGAACCAATGTTATTGGTATCAATTGGGTAATATAATGGAAAGTTTACCCGTTCGTCAAGGTCAATTATTTCCCATACAGCTTTGGACCATAACACATCGCGCTCATCCACATAACCATAAGGTAAAGGTTCATCATTGTCATAGGCAATTTGAGCCTCCGTCTTCTTACCTATATCATCCGGGGTATCAGCATTCAATATGTTTACCTGTGCTGTTGCACCAAAACATAATAGAAGGCCAAAAATCGCCGTAATAACATTTTTATTGTTCATAGTCTTTGTTTTTGTATTCTAGTTCGTCAACTCAATAAATACAGGAGCTGTTTTCTTTAACTTAACACTGCTACCTGAAATACTAGTATTAATATCATAAATCTGTACTGCCTCACCACGCTTTGCTCTACGCAATGCAGCCTTAGCTGGTCCGTTTAGTTTTTGACCACTTACTACTACAGTTGGTTGTCCAGACACTTTAAAGCTAAAACCGGTAACACGAAGGTTAAGATCGAAGTCAAAATCTTCGAGAATAGCGCTTATACTAGCTATTTCTAGGCCTTGGCGCTGCATTCTTACAATTCCAGTTTCTCCTCTTACCGCTCCAATTGGCGCAGGAATTCCCTTAATACGGAATTCTTTAGGAGTGCTAATTCTTTGTCCATCAGGCAAAGTTCCACTAGCAGTAATAGTAACCGATGATCCTGTAGTAGGTCGCATTACATATTTACTTCCTGAAACTTTACTTAATCCTGAAGCAGAAGCACTTACTTTATTATCTGGAATACCAGGAATAGAAACCGTCATAGGGTTATCTACACCACGGTACACCACGTTCATTTTATCTGCTGAAATCACAGCTGAATTAGGTTTTGAAATGGTTGAAAACCCAGTATTCACAGGAACTTCAATTTCTTCGCCCCCTTCACCATAATACAGAAAACCTTCAATTTTATGATCTCCTGGACTTCCAGCATTAATTTTTAAGTTTACTTTACCACCTTCTAGTGAATATTGATTTTCACTTAACGGGCTTCCATCTAGCGTTAATTCTACACGACTAGGTTTTGTATTAGCATCTGTACGACCTAACATAATACCACCGTCAAATTCTTCACCAGAATAATAAGCAGATTTTGAAACATCCATAATAGTAGTATAGTTACTATATGAAAGTGCAGCTGCTTGTTGCCCCGATAACATTTTCTGAAGTATCTCACTTTGGTTAGTCTTCACATCATTCTGGATAGATGTCATCTTAGTTAGTGAAGCAATCAAAGGAAATCCTTCATAGTGATAATTTAACCAATCTTGGGTACCACCTTCTCTTTTAATAGGCTCTGTACTAAAGTTTTCGTTTATATTTTCTTTTAACTCTTCAACTCCAGCAACTTTTTTTGCAACAGCTGTATCAGAAAGTATTTCAATCATTGAAGTACGATAGTTGTTCATTTTATCAACAAACTCTTGTCCCTCAGGCTTTAATTTATCTCCTACAAAAAATAAGTTATTAAAGTAATCTTCTTTATCCATTACTTCGTACTCAGTAGGGTCTTCAATTTTCTCAACAGCTCCCGCTTTTAAATTTTGGATATATGTATCAAATTCTG
The DNA here is from genome assembly GCF_963974425.1 of uncultured Marixanthomonas sp. NCBI lineage: Bacteria > Pseudomonadati > Bacteroidota > Flavobacteriia > Flavobacteriales > Flavobacteriaceae > Marixanthomonas > uncultured Marixanthomonas sp. Next base: position 37,207 of record NZ_CAXBCK010000020.1, on the reverse strand, counting down.
TTGTGATTGTAGAAATTTGTTTCGCTTTTTCTTCCACAGCAGCATACTGCGCTGGTTCATCGGCAGCCTTTGTTGCCAAACCTTCCATAAAGGCCTGGTTTCTTTGCGATGCATCAACATTCGCAGATTCAATTTTTTCATTTAAAAGTCCGAAAGCCGATAATACTTCTTTGGACATATTTAAAGCCAACATTGCGATGAAAATCAAATACATTAGATTAATCATCTTTTGTCTTGGTCCTAGTTTTCCACTTGCCATTTGTAGTCTTTTTTAAAGATTAATAATTTTAGTTGAAAACTAGATTAGTTTTTATTCATTGCTGAAAGCATTCCACCATATACTCCGTTAAGAGAAGAAAGGTTGGTTGCTAAATGCTCCATTTGTTGTTTCAATTGGGTAGCGTTTTCTGCTACTTGATCGTTTACTTCAGCTTGACGGCTAGTAGATTCTACTTGTACTTTATACAAGCTATTTAACGATTCCATTTGCGCTGCTGCCAACGCCATTTCCTCACTATATTTTTTTGTTGAACTCATTGCTTCAGCAGTTGGAGCCATTCCTTTGGCGGCACCTTCAAAAGAACGAATACTTGTACTTAGGCTATTCATCAATTCTGAATCAATACGAGCGTCTTTTAACATTTCATCTAATTTCTTAGACAATAAGCCATCAGCGTCTTGAGGTTGTTCAATTTTTTTACCTCTAGTCTGGCCTCCAGCTAATTCAGGATATACTAAAGACCAATCTAAATCATCATCAACAGGCTCAAAAGCCGAAATGGCAAAAATGATTGCTTCAGTAATAAGACCTACAGCTAAAAGCAAACCTCCAGTTAAAGGTCCTAGCTCCCAGTGAAGAATTTTAAATAATGCTCCCATAATTACAATAGAAGCCCCAAGGCCATAGGCCATGTTAAAGAGTTTTTTGGATGATTTTGACTGTGCCATAATAAAAAGTTTTAGTTTAGTTTAGTTAGTATGATTTAATGTTTTAGTTAGGTTGTAAGATAGGGGCCTATCGTCCGTCACCAAAATTTTCGTTAAGTGTTACATCTGTACCCATGTAATCTTGAACAGTTCTGAAACCGATATAGCTACGGGCAGAATCAGCATATTCGTAATCACGAGTACTTACTTGTAAGAAGTATGCAACATCTTTCCAAGAACCGCCTCGAACCACTTTACGCATATTATCTGAATCGTTTACATTTGGGTTCATAGTAGACGAGTATTCATAAGAAGCAGGGTCATAAGAAGATGCTACCCATTCGCTTACATTACCTGACATATTATACAGATTATAATCATTTGGCTCATAAGCATCTGCCTCTACAGTATAAAGTGCTTGATCTGCCGCATAATCCCCACGTAAAGGCTTAAAGTTTGCCATAAAACAACCTCTATCGTTTTTAGCATAAGGACCACCCCACGGGTACGTTGCAGATTCTAAGCCACCTCTAGCCGCATACTCCCATTCTGCTTCGCCTGGAAGACGGAAGGAGTTTACTTGCTGGCGATCTCTTGATTTTTGATAAGCATTTTTGTACAAGGTTCTCCATGCACAAAAAGCTTTAGCTTGTTTCCAACTTACTCCTACTACAGGATAGTCTCCATATGCCTCGTGCCAGAAGTAATCATTATGCATCGGCTCATTATACGAGTAATTGAAATCTTTAATCCAAACTGTTGTGTCTGGGTAAATTCGTATTTCTTCTTTTTGAATAAAATCTTTTCTGCTTTTTCCTGTCGCTTTTGCAGCAGCACCAATATCCATATAGGTATATTGAAACTTTAATTTATCAACATCTATGGTACGCTGCCCATTGTATGCTTCTTCAGCAGGGATGTACATGGTATCCATTACTTCGGAATAAAACTCATCAGGAAATTCTGAAGTGTCCCAAATTAAATCAATATCATTATTTATCTTTCTTCCAGCATAGAAATCTTCTCCCATACCGTAATAGTTATCATAATTATATTGTTCCCACGGCGTCATTTCTTCATCTTCTTGGTCTACAAAAGCAAATTCACCAATTCCGCCGTTTCCAGGTGTTTCACCCATTTCATCAGCTAAAATAGCAAGTTTAAGTCGTACGGTAGAGTCGCGCACCCACTCAACAAATTGTCGATATTCAGCGTTTGTTACTTCAGTTTCATCCATATAAAAAGAGCGGACGGTAACCGTTTTTGTTGGCGCATCATTAACGGCAACAAAATCGTCGTCAGCTTTACCCATGATGAAAGATCCACCTGGGACAAGAGTCATCCCGTATGGTTTTTCGGGGTGCCATTTCTTACCTTCTGCCCCTATCAATTCACCCCGGTCTCCGGAATTACAACTGTATAGAAAGGCAACAATCGCAGCTAATGCAATAAACTTCTTCATAGGTATCAGGTTAAATTTTCGAGATTTAAGGGCGTAAACCTATTTATAAAATTTTTAAAAAGCAACATATTTCTTAAAAAAACCTTAAACTCTCTTTATTCTTAGTTTGTTAGATTATACTTCATTCTTACGGCGGGCTTTAAACCACCTTTCTGGAATCTCTTGATTCGTTGCACTCAAATAATCGCCATAAGTGCAAGGTAATAACGTTGGTGTTTTTAATTTATTATTAACACCTGAAATAAATGGTAATTCTATCCACCATCGTCCAGTTTTATTACTTTTTTTAAAAGTTAACACCTCATCATCATCTATTGGCACTTTATAAGTAGTGTACTTTTTCTCATCATCAAACTCCCCTTCTTGCACTCTAAAATTGACTCCTTCAATAAAATACCATAGAATTTGAGCTACTAACATAGCTCCAATTTTAGCATTTTTAAAATCTTTCAATTCATAAACACCAAAAGAACTCACTCGGTTACTTATCCCAGCATACCTTGATATAGCACAAATTTCGCGACCATCAAATCCGTTTGGACTAGTTATATTGTTATAACTCATTTCTGCATTTTTTATTGCCGAAATATCTAAGGCAACGATATCGGCATCACGTAATATTGGTTCTACAACCGAAATATCTTGAGTAACTTCACCGAGTCTATAGGCGTCAAAATACAATTTTTCCATTAAAGCAATCTCTTCTGGAGCGTTAAAATATGATTGATATCCTAACAAGCTATAATTAAAAAGATTATACGGCTTATCAATAATGATTTTCCCTACAAAAGACTTGTTGTTTATTGGTTTTTCCGCATCACCTAAATCAAACCTAGTATCTACGTTAGCTAAGTTGATCATACTTCCGTGTGAATCGTAGGCTCTATAATGAGCGTATAGCAAATCCTGACTACCTCCAAGAATAAGCGGGATAATATCTCTTTTAAGCAATGCCTCTACTACAGTTTTTACTGCAAAAAAGGTATCTTGAACCGTCTCACCCTTATTGATATTACCTATATCGATGATAGTTTGCGACCAATTTCCTGGGTATAAGGAGTATAAAGCTTTTCTAAAGGCGTCTAAAGAAATTGTTTCTCCAATATAATCTACATCGTTCCTGTTTTCAAGAATTCCTAAAATAGCGAATTTTACATTTTTTAAATCGGGAAGTTCACCTAAATTAGTATGTGTTTCAATTTTTTTACCTAAAACACCTTCTGGTAAAACTTCTTTATGGGCGATTACTTTTTTTGAAACCGGCGAGAGAAATTCTATCATTATTTTTTCTTAGCTGTGGTTTTTTTCTTAGTTGATTTTTTCTTGGTCGCCTTTTTCTTGGTTTTCTTTTTTGGAGCTTTCTTCTCTAAAATACCTTTAGCCTCATCAAGGGTTATCTTATCTGCCTCTGTAGTTTTTGGTAATTCTACTTTAGTTTTCCCTTTTATTAAATTGAAACGTCCCCAACGCGCTTTTTCTAAACGAATACCTTCATCTGGCCACTCGTTTATAAGCTTATCTATTTCTTTCTGCTTTTTGGTTTCAATCAATTCAATGATATCTTCTTCTGAAAGATTATCAAAATCATACTTTTTGTTTACGTTAATAAACATATTGTTCCATTTTATAAACGGACCAAAACGACCTACTCCTTTTTGAACAGGTAAATTTTCATATTCATAAATGGGAGCATCGGCTTTTTTCTTTTCTTCAATTAACTCCTTAGCCTTTTCCATATCTACATCCAACGGATCCAAGCCTTTTGGCAGTGAAATAAATTTCTTCCCCCATCGCACATACGGTCCATAACGACCGTTGTTAGCCTGTACCTCTTCGCCATCGTACTCTCCTAAATCTTTTGGAAGCTTAAATAAGTCTAACACTTCCTCAAGAGTTACTAAGTGTAGTTGTTGATCGGTACGCAGACTAGCAAATTGCTTTTCTTCATCGTCTGGCGCTCCAATCTGAGCCATCGGCCCGTATTTTCCTAATCGAACTAAAATAGTTCTTCCAGTTTCAGGATGCTCTCCTAAAATACGTTCTCCACTTTCACGTTCAGCATTTTCCTGAACGTCTTTTACATGAGGGTGAAATTTTTTATAAAAATCCTGAAGCATTTCTTTCCACTGCTCTTTTCCTTCGGCAATGTCATCAAAATCTTCTTCTACCTTTGCCGTAAAGTTATAATCGAGAATATTTCCGAAGTGCTCTACTAAGAAATCATTTACAATCATTCCAATATCAGTTGGCACTAATTTTCCTTTATCACTCCCAACAGTTTCTGTCAGTGTTTTATCTTTTACAGCGCCTTTTGCAAGCGTTAATTGAATGTATTTTCGCTCCACACCTTCTATAGTTCCTTTCTCTACATAATTTCGACTGATAATAGTAGAAATTGTTGGCGCATAAGTTGACGGACGTCCAATCCCTAATTCTTCCAATCGTTTTACCAAAGAAGCTTCTGTAAATCGATACGGTGGCCTTGTAAAACGTTCGGTGGCTGTGATAAATTTATTACCCAATGTATCGCCTTTTGTTAGGTTAGGCAGCATTCCATCTTTTTCTTCATCTTCGGCATCGGTACCTTCTAAATACACATGAAGGAAACCGTCAAATTTTATCATTTCACCATTCGCAGTAAATTGCTCTGAAACCTTTTCTTTTCCTAACACATCAATTTTCACATTGGTGCGTTCTAATTGTGCATCGCTCATTTGTGAGGCGATGGTACGTTTCCAAATTAAATTGTACAAACGTTCTTGATCACGATCGCCTTGAATAGTATGTTTTGCCATTTCGGTAGGACGAATGGCCTCGTGCGCTTCTTGTGCGCCTTTAGACTTTCCTTTATAATTTCTTGGTTGGCTATATTTATCGCCATAAGCGGAACTAATTTCCTTTTCGGCTGCTTTTTTAGCATCGTTAGAAAGGTTGACGCTATCGGTACGCATATAGGTTATTAAACCGGCTTCGTACAAACGTTGCGCAATCGTCATCGTCTTCCCTACTGAAAAATATAACTTTCTAGCTGCTTCTTGTTGAAGCGTGGATGTTGTAAACGGTGGTGCAGGTGATTTTTTAGCTGGTTTTTTAGTAAGATCAGCTATTTTATAGTTTGCCCCTACGTTTTTCTGAAGAAATTCTCTCGCTTCTTTTTCTGTTTCAAAGTTCTTCGGAATTTTTGCTTTAAATGAACTACCATCTTCCGTTTTAAATTCAGCATCCACTCGATATGAAGCCACTGGACTGAACACTTCAATATCACGTTCGCGTTCTACAATTAATCGTACTGCGACACTTTGTACGCGCCCTGCAGAAAGCCCTCCTTTTACTTTTCGCCATAAAACTGGTGAAAGTTCATATCCCACTAATCGATCTAAAATTCGACGTGCTTGCTGAGCGTTTACAAGGTTGTAATCTATTTTTCGAGGATTTTCAATCGCTTTTAAGATTGCGGTTTTGGTAATCTCATGAAAGACAATCCGTTTCGTTTTTTCATCTTGCAGGTCTAGCTCCTCTGCTAAGTGCCATGCGATGGCTTCTCCTTCCCGGTCCTCATCACTCGCAAGCCAGACAGTCTCTGCTTTCCCTGATAGTTTTTTTAATTCTTTTACCAAGCTTTTTTTATCACTCGGGACTATATATTTAGGAGTAAAGTCTCCTTCGGTATCTACACCTATTTCTTTGGACGGCAGATCTGCAATGTGCCCAAAACTGGAAGTAACCTTGAAATCATTTCCTAAAAATTTTTCAATGGTTTTAGCCTTCGCGGGCGACTCTACTATCACTAAATTCTTTGCCATATTGATTTTTGTTTGGGTTACAAAAGTATGTGAATTTTTTTATAACATTGTTTACCTTGTAAAATTTAGGTTTCCGTTAACACGGTATAAGTCAAAAAATCAAGAGATTACAGTTCTAAAATTTACTAAAACCTGTTACATGATTCAATTTTACGCGTACCGAAAGTACCTAGTTATAAGGCTTATATTAATAGGGATGGTTTTATTTTTATTTCAAAACTGCCAATCGCTAGCAGACGTTCCTACCTTTTCAAACAACAATACAATTCATGTCGTGATTGAAATACCCGCCGGAACCAACGCTAAAGTTGAATACAATAAAGATCTAAAAAAATTAAAAGTCGACCAAAGAGACGGGAAAGACCGAATAATCGAATACCTACCCTATCCCGGTAATTACGGCTTTATTCCCTCTACGTATTCAGACCCTTCAAAAGGTGGCGACGGAGACCCACTAGACGCGCTGGTTATTTCCTCAAGTTTACTTTCAGGTTCAGTAGTGGAAACTATTCCGATTGGTGTACTGAAAATTCTAGATAATGGAGAGCAAGATTATAAGGTAATCTGTATTCCTTCAGAAAAAAGGCTGCAAACAGTTTCAGTTACTACTTTTACGGAGTTTTCAGATAAATATCCCGACGCACTCAAAATAATCGAGCTTTGGTTTTCAAACTACGATACAGTGGACACGGTCAACATAGAAGGTTGGGGTGACGAGCAAGAAGCGCTTACGGAAATTAAGAGGGTTTCAAACTAACACCTATATAGTCGTTGTTTCCGAAGGTAATGGATCTTCATCAAACCCTATCGCATCTTTATAAACATAATACATAGGCAAATGCACAAACGAAGCGGTTGCAAATATCCCTATAAAACATAATAAAATTCCTAATTGCGCAACAAGACCTGAAACGATTATCAATCCAAAAATGATAATCCAGAATTTATTACCTAATTTAAAGCTTGCCTTAATTAATTGAGAAACGGACATCTCAGGGTTAAAAGCAAAAATAACAATTAGCAACTGCAAAGGGACCATCACATAAAAAAGAGGCAGATAACATAATAATGCAGCTAAAAAAGCAATCCCCATAGCTGCCAAAGACAAGACAAATAATTTACTAAAATTACCTTTCAGAAAAACAAAATAACCACCTGTATCTATTGGCTTACCCGTATCGGCTTTTTGAATAACTTTATAAAAGTGAGCAGAAATCCCATAGTTGACCACTTGTACAATAAAAATCAACACAAACAACAAAAGAAAATAACCTATAATAACGGGCACAGAATATTCAACAAAAGGATTGAATTCTTCTCCATACGGCATCTGGCTCTCGTTTATCATTACAGGCACTATCGGCAAATAAGCCAAAATTAGCACTACTATGGATATACCAAGTGAAATTAAAACATGCACCATACCTTCGACCCATACTTTTTTAAATAGAGCAAGACTATTAGATAATATATCGCCAAAATCTAGTTTAGGAGCTAGTACAATTTTTTGAAAGATAGGGTGTTCCATTTGTTAGTTAGTTTAGTAGTTTAGACTGTAAATTTATAAAAAAGAAATCTGCCATTTTGGCACGAACAGGTTTTTAATTGTATCTTTGCAATCCAATTGTTTCTTACAACAATTCATATTATTTAGATTGAACTATGGAAGAGAAAATCATTGACGAAAACATACAAGGCGACGCGTTAGTACTAGAACCTAAAAAAGAAAACGCTCGTAAACTTTATATTGAAAGCTATGGCTGCCAAATGAACTTTAGCGATAGTGAGATTGTAGCTTCTATTCTTGCCAAAGAAGGATTCAACACCACACAAAAGCTGGAAGAAGCCGACTTGGTATTGGTAAACACCTGCTCGATTCGTGATAAAGCGGAACAAACCGTTAGAAAGCGTCTTGAAAAATACAATGCTGTAAAACTCGAGAATCCGAAAATGAAGGTTGGCGTATTGGGTTGTATGGCCGAACGCTTAAAAAGTAAATTTCTCGAAGAAGAAAAAATCGTGGATATGGTAGTGGGGCCAGATGCCTACAAGGATCTTCCCAATTTAATTGAAGAAGTAGAAGCCGGTCGCGATGCTGTAAACGTAATATTAAGCAAAGAAGAAACCTATGGCGATGTTGCTCCCGTGCGCTTAGGCAGTAATGGCGTTACTGCTTTAGTGAGTATTACCAGAGGTTGTGACAATATGTGTACGTTTTGCGTAGTTCCATTTACCAGAGGGCGCGAACGTAGCCGTGATCCACAAAGTATTGTGAATGAAGTAAACGATTTAGCTGAAAAAGGGTACAAAGAAATTACGCTTTTAGGACAAAATGTAGATAGCTACTTATGGTATGGCGGCGGACTTAAAAAAGATTTTAAGGATGCTTCGGAAATGCAGAAAGCCACGGCAACCAACTTTGCACAATTATTAGAATTAGTTGCTACAGCACAACCCAAGATGCGCGTGCGATTTTCAACAAGCAATCCGCAAGATATGACCGAAGATGTTTTACACAGCATGGTAAAACATAAAAATATCTGCAACCACATTCACCTTCCTGTACAAAGTGGAAGCAACCGTATTTTAAAAGAAATGAACCGCCTGCACACACGCGAAGAGTATTTTAAGTTAATAGATACCATTCGTAACGTTATTCCAGATTGTTACATTTCGCAAGATATGATAATTGGTTTCCCTACAGAAACAGAACAAGACCATCAAGACACATTAACGTTAATGGAACAAGTAAAATATGGTTTTGGGTATATGTATAAGTATTCCGAACGCCCAGGAACAATGGCCGCCCGTAAATTTGAAGACGACGTTCCAGAAGCAGTAAAAAAACGTAGGTTAACTGAAATTGTAGCCCTACAACAACAGCACAGCGCATACCGCACCAAACAGTTTTTAGACAAAACGGTAGAAATATTAATTGAAAAAGAGTCTAAAAAAAGTGATAAAGAATGGAGCGGCCGCACCCAACATAATACGGTTGCCGTTTTTCCCAAAGAACATTATAAAGTAGGTGATTTTGTAAACGTAAAGATTAGCGACTGCACAACAGCCACTTTGATTGGTAAAGCTGTTGGGTATTCAGAAAATAATTAAGTTATGAAACATTTTATATTTCTAATTACAGCAAGTTTGTTGTTATTGGCATGCTCCAGTGACGATGAAAACCCAGAACCTGAAGAGCAAAATGTAGCATTAAAGATTAAAAAATACACAAGTATATCATTTGACGAAAACGGCTCGCCAAATGGACATATGGTTGAATATTTTTTTAACGAAAACGGAAAAAAAACTAAAGACCACATAATAGATGTTTTTGGTGATTATACTTGGGAATACGCTTATAATGAGAGTGGACAGGTCACCAAAAAATCCCGCAAATATTTAAATTATCCAGTTGACATTGTTGAAAATTACATGTATAATTCTGAAAACAAACTTCAAAAAATATTCATTGACAATGATAATAACGGAGTGGTTGAAGATTCATTGAAATTTACGTATCAAGAAAATCAAACTATTGCACAATGGCATAGTACGGGACAAGAACGGAAAGAGTTTTATTACAATAATGATGGAACATTAAACTCAACAAAACAAATAGCTGACCTAGGAATTATTAGTGATGAGCTTATTGTACACGACGCTTCTTCCAATATTAGCCAAATAAAGGTAACCACAGCATATTTTAACAGTGAAACAAACCACGAGTATGAATATGATGGAAAAAACAATCCCTTTTATAACGAGTTTCACGACTTTTACTTTAATATAGTTAGGAGGGATGGTGGATTATTGTCAAGTCACTCATTATTCTTTTCACCTAGTAACGTTACAAAAACAACATTTATAAGCAACGACCCCTTAGAGAACTATACAATTACTAGCTCTTATGAGTATGACAGTTCTAATTATCCCGTGAGCTCCGAAAAAAAATTAAACGGTGTTTTGCAAACCCAAGGAAGCTACGAATATTACTAAATTAAAATAGATTCCCGTTTTTATGGGAAAGAGAGATGGAAAGTATACAAGCAACAAAACAACGGTTCGGGATTATTGGGGATGACCCAAAACTAAACCGCGCCATAGAAAAAGCCATACAAGTAGCCCCGACTGATATTTCAGTCTTGGTAACCGGTGAAAGTGGTGTGGGTAAAGAGAGTATCCCAAAAATAATCCACGCGCTTTCGCATAGAAAGCACGGAAAATACATTGCCGTAAACTGTGGGGCTATCCCCGAAGGAACGATAGACAGCGAATTATTTGGACACGAAAAAGGAGCCTTTACCGGCGCAACAGCAACCCGTAGTGGTTATTTTGAAGTTGCCGATGGCGGGACTATTTTTTTAGATGAAGTAGGTGAACTACCTCTACCCACGCAAGTGCGCTTATTAAGAGTATTGGAAAATGGTGAGTTTTTAAAAGTTGGTTCTTCCAAAATACAAAAAACGGATGTGCGCATTGTAGCGGCCACCAATGTGAAAATGGTCGAAGCCATTCAAAAAGAAAAATTTAGGGAAGATCTTTACTATCGTTTAAGTACGGTAGAAATCAATATTCCACCACTGCGCGAGCGTAAAGAAGATATTCATTTATTATTCAGAAAATTTGCTTCAGATTTTGCTCAAAAATACAAAATGCCAACGGTTCGTTTAGATGATGATGCGGTACAATTATTATTAAAATACAGATGGGGTGGTAATATTAGGCAACTTCGAAATATCGCCGAGCAAATTTCAGTTTTAGAACAAGAACGTTCTATTTCGCATGAAACATTAAAAAACTACTTACCAGATGTGGGCAGTAATTTACCTGCCGTCATTAATAATAAAAAACAGGAAAGTAGCTTTAGCAACGAACGCGAAATACTGTATAAAGTTTTGTTCGATATGCAACGTGACGTCAACGATTTAAAAAAGTTAACGTTGGAATTGATGAAAAGTGGAAATGCCAGTAAAGTTAAGGAAGAGAATTCTTCATTAATCAATAAAATTTATGACGAAGACAACAACCACGAAGAACATTTGGCCTCCATTGTTGAGGATGAAGAAGAAGAAAACGCTTCAGATGTAGAAGTTTTAGGAATTCCCTCAAAAGCTTCAGAAAATGATTCCGAAGAAAACAAACGAAGTGATAAATATGATTTTGCTGAAGAAATACAGGAAGAAGAAAGCCTTTCTCTTCAAGATAAAGAATTAGAACTCATCAAAAAATCTTTAGATAAATATGGTGGTAAACGAAAAGATGCTGCCGAAGAATTAGGAATTTCAGAACGTACGCTCTACCGGAAAATTAAGCAGTACAATTTATAATCTAAGCAGCCATTTTTACCATGAAAAAATTGAAACAACTTTTATTAATTAGTGTGGTTGCAGCCTTGCTACAAGGTTGCGGTGCGTATTCGTTTACTGGCGCCGATATTGATTATTCACAAACCAAGACCTTTCAAGTAAACTTATTTCAAAACAACGCTCCAATTGTTGAACCAGGTATTGCTCGCGATTTCACAATTCAATTACAAGATTTATTATTAAACCAAACAAGTTTAGACTTGGTTAATAACAATGGCGATTTAGTGTACGAAGGTGAAATTGTGGAGTACTACATCGCTCCTATTACGGCAACATCGCAAAGTACCGCAGCGCAGAACCGATTAACAGTTGCCGTCAATGTACGTTTTTATAATTCGGATGATGAAGAAAAAGACTTTGAGCAACGATTCTCTTTTTACTTTGACTATGACGGTGCCGCTCAATTAACGGGAGCCGCCTTAGATGATGCACTAAACGTTATTTTTGAACGTATTACACAAGATGTTTTTAATAAATCGCTCGCAAACTGGTAATATTTTGAACACAAAAAACTATACCGACTTACTTTCAAAACCTCAACATTTAGATAAAGAGGCTATGGAACAATTAGATATGGTAATTAAAAAATACCCCTATTTTCAAAGCGCTCGGGCATTACAACTAAAAGCACTTAAAAGTCAGAATAGTTTTTTATACAACGATGCTTTAAAGGTTACGGCTGCTTATACCACAGATCGTGATATATTGTTTGAATTTATTACTTCGGAAACATTTGCTCAAAATGAAATTTCACAGTTAATTCAACAACATGATTCTTCTGCAAATGAAATTGAAGTAATTTCAGAAGACGTTTCAGAACAAACAGCTATTGAACTGGACAACCAGATGAAAGCCGAAATGAAAAAGGCCGAAGCTATTTTAAATCCAAACCTTTTTGAACGGAAACAAGAATCTGTAGAAAAATTAGCTAGTTCTACTTCAGAAGGAGGGGAAATAGACTCTAAAATTGATAAAACCGAAGCAGAAGAAACCCTAGAAATAGACAAACCTCTAGATTTTACTAAAAAGGACACACATTCTTTTAGTGAATGGTTAAAATTAACAAAAGCAAACCCAATTGACCGCTCTAAATCTGAAGAAAAACCTGCGCCTTCAACAGAAGATAAAGAAGCTTTTTCAGAAGAAATCGATCAAGAAAATCGTTCTTCAGATCAAGAACGTAAATTTAAAATGATTGAAAAGTTTATTCAAGACAAGCCAAAAATTAAACCTGCCGAACAACAAACCACCAAAGCAAACCTAGCAAAGCCCTACACTCAGACGCCAGACGCTTTAATGACGGAGACATTAGCAAAAGTGTATTTGCAACAAAAAAATTATAAAAAGGCCATACAAGCATATAAAATATTAATTTTGAAAAATCCCGAAAAAAGTGGTTTCTTTGCAGACCAAATTCGTGCAATCGAAAAAATAATAGATACACAATAATATGAGTACGTTTACAATATTTTTAGTTTTAATAATTTTTGTCGCCTTTTTATTGGTGGTAGTAGTAATGGTACAAAATCCTAAAGGAGGCGGTTTATCTTCTACCTTTGGCGGTGGCGGTGGCCAGCAAATGGGTGGTGTTAAAAAAACAACCGACTTTTTAGATAAAAGTACTTGGACATTGGCCATTGTATTATTAGCTTTAATCCTTTTGAGCAATATCCCAATTATGGGTGGAAGTGGCGCCGTACCAACCGACACGTTTGGTGACGAAACTATTGAAACTCCAATGCTAGATCCAACAGATACAGACAGTAACACAGATACTACAGGACAAGGAAACTAAGAACGTTTCTTATATATAACTATTATTGAAAAAGCCAACTTGTTTTAAGTTGGCTTTTTTTTATCTTCTTTTTAAAAATATTCTATAAAAAATAGGCTATTTACTCTATAGGCTATTTACTCTTTTAGACTAAAAACATACATCTGTTCTCACACAACTAATATTTTTTTTATTTTTTTTCAAGATTAAGTTGATAATAATTTAATATTTTGTTTTTCAAACACATATCAACTAACTTCTCTTTATTTAGCTGCAATTATCATAAAAGCAATGTTTTGTCAAAATATATAGAAATATTATATTGTCGCTTCAAATAAAGCCCCCTTTTATGAAGCATTTATATATTTTATCTATTTTCTTTTTTTGTCTTTCTTTAAACGCTCAAGTTGGGATTAACAGCACCGAACCAAAAGCCACTTTAGATATCACTGTAGAAAATTCAGCAAACCCTTCAAGCACTGACGGTTTACTTATTCCACGATTAGACATTTTACCCACACCCAATCCCACTGTTGACCAAAACGGTATGTTAATATTTCTCACCACAGCCACGAGCAGTTTCCAACCTGGCTTTTTGTATTGGGATGCAACAACTACAAATTGGGTTTCTATAAATGCTGGTACGGCTGAGAATTGGAAATTAGCCGGGAATAAAACAGAGGACAGTGATTTTTTCGGAACTACTAATAATAAATCAATAAAAATTTACACCAATAACACCCAGCTATTTAGTTTTACCACAAGTGGACAATTAGCGTTTAATGAGGGTATTGAAATCGGTACTGGCAGTGTTACGGCAGACAACAGCGCTATAGCTATTGGTTCTAATTCTGTATTACAAACTACTAAAGCCGGAGAACTTGGCTCTATTGCAATTGGTAGAGATGCCGAAGCCCTGAGGTCTAAAGCAATAGCTATAGGAGATATCACCAAAGCCACTGAACTTAATTCTACTGCCATAGGCACTGAAGCAAGTGCAACTAATTTTGGGGCTTCTGCTTATGGTCGTAGGTCAGAAGCAACAGGAAGATTTGCCACAGCAAATGGCCATATTGCTAAAGCATCAGGCGAAAGCAGTCTCGCTTTAGGCGACCGAAGCACTGCATCGGCAAAGGATGCATTGGCTGTTGGGTTACAAGCTATTTCCTCTGGTGGAAATGCTATAGCTATTGGAGACCAAACTATGGCAGAAGCAAATCAAGCTATTGCTATAGGAAATATGGCTAATGCCCTCGAAACAAACTCTATAGCTCTTGGAAACACAGCGGAAGCAACAGACATAGGTGCTATAGCTATAGGAAATAATACGCTAGCACAAAATAAATATAGTTTTGCAGCTGGATATGACTCTAATGCTTCAGGAGAAAGTAGTATTGCAATAGGGGAACTAGCAGAGACCTCAGGTTATGCGTCTATTGCTATTGGTCAAAATAGCAGCTCTATTCAGGATAATGCCATTGCAATAGGCACCAATACTTCTTCAATCAATGAAGGTTCTATTGCTATTGGTGATAAAGCAAATGCAACAGGAAATCGCTCTATCGCACTAGGCGATACCGCCCAAGCACTAAATACAAATTCAATTGCATTAGGAAATAACGCCCAAACCACTAAAAACAATCAATTAAGAATAGACAATATAAACGAAGTTGACTTAAATGGAGCCAACCTTATAAATGCTACAAACATAACTACCACAGGAAAAATTTCAACACCTGCCAATGTCACTGCTTTTAGTTTTATATCTAGTACCGCTACATATCCCGATTATGTTTTTGAAAATTACTTTGAAGATAATTCAAATATAAATCCAGATTACACCTTTAAAACCTTGAAAGAAACTGAAGCGTATGTAAAAAAACACGGACACTTACCCAATGTAGCTTCTTATGAAAAGATAAAACAAAATGGATTTAAAGTAAATTTAACTGAAACCTCTGTAACCAACTTAGAAAAAATAGAAGAACATTTTCTTTACTTGGTAGAACTCAATTCTCAAGTAGAAAGTTTGAAAAAAGAAAACAAATCTCTCTTAAATATATTGGAAGAACAACAAAAACAAATTGACGAGCTAAAAGCAGCCGTTTTAAATAAACAAGAAAGAGTCAGCAACACTTCTAACCCATAGGCTGCAAGCAAATATTTTTTTTTCACATTAAGCCAGCTTGTGACAAGCTGGCATTTTTTGTTTCAATGTGTCAGTTTAAAGGCAGTGGCACAATTTCTGCCTATTAGAAAGTGACTTTAAAACACAATATTAACAATATAAAATATAATTGAAAATGGCAGTAAAGATTCAACCACTTTCAGATCGCGTTTTGGTAGAGCCACAAGAAGCAGAAACTAAAACCGCAAGCGGAATTATCATTCCAGACTCAGCTAAAGAAAAGCCACAAAAAGGAACTGTGGTAGCAGTAGGAAAAGGTAAAAAAGACCATGAAATGACTGTTAAAAACGGAGATACTGTTTTATACGGAAAATACTCTGGCACCGAATTAAAATTTGAAGGTAAAGATTACCTCATTATGCGTGAGGATGACATTCTTGCAATTATTTAATAGCTATCGGCAATAGGCTATAAGCAATGAGAGATTTTAAAAAATACGATATTTGGAAATTAAGTCATAAATTGACGCTTAATATCTATAAAATCTCAAATGATTTTCCGAAGGAAGAAATATATGGACTCACTTCTCAAATAAGAAGAGCTTCTTCTTCAATTCCAACAAATATTAGCGAAGGATGTGGTAGAAGTAGTGATTCAGATTTCAACCGGTTTTTAACCATTGCAATAGCTTTAGCTTGTGAAACAGAATATTTACTCATTTTATCAAAAGACTTAAAGTATATTACTATTGAAAAGTTTAATGAGCTAAATTCTGAAGTAAATACCGTTAAGAAAAAAATTTACACATTAAAACAAAAATTAGTTTAACAAACTTTATGTTTCGGCATATCGCTAAAAGCATAAAGCATAAAGCATTTTGAAATGGCAAAAGATATAAAATTTGATGTAGAAGCACGTGACGCAATCAAGCGTGGTGTAGATGCATTAGCAAACGCAGTAAAAGTAACATTAGGACCAAAAGGTCGTAACGTAATAATTAGTAAATCATTTGGCGCACCACAAGTAACTAAAGATGGTGTATCGGTAGCGAAAGAAATTGAGCTAGAGGATGCCCTTGAAAACATGGGAGCTCAAATGGTAAAAGAAGTAGCTTCAAAAACTAACGATTTAGCTGGTGACGGAACAACAACAGCAACTGTTTTAGCACAAGCTATCGTTAAAGAAGGACTTAAAAACGTTGCTGCCGGTGCAAACCCAATGGAACTTAAAAAAGGAATTGACAAAGCTGTTGAAGCAATTGTTGCAGACCTTGAGAAACAAACCACTAAAGTTGGTAATTCTTCAGATAAAATAAAGCAAGTTGCATCTATTTCGGCTAACAACGATGAGCAAATTGGTGATTTAATTGCCAAAGCTTTCGGTAAAGTTGGTAAAGAAGGTGTAATCACTGTTGAAGAAGCAAAAGGAACTGAAACATATGTTGATGTTGTAGAAGGAATGCAGTTTGATCGTGGTTTCTTATCACCTTACTTTGTGACGGACAGCGAAAAAATGCAAACAGAATTGGAAAGTCCAATGATTCTTCTTTTCGATAAGAAGATCACAAACATGAAGGATTTACTTCCTGTATTGGAACCAGTTGCACAACAAGGAAAGCCTTTATTAATCATTGCTGAAGATGTAGAAGGCGAAGCATTAGCTACTTTAGTAGTTAACAAATTGCGCGGAAGTCTTAAAATCGCTGCTGTTAAAGCACCAGGATTTGGAGACCGCAGAAAAGCAATGTTAGAAGATATCGCAATCTTAACTGGAGGAACTGTAATTAGCGAAGAACGTGGTTTCACACTTGAAAACGCTACAGTTGATATGTTAGGTTCTGCTGAAAACGTAACAATCGATAAGGACAACACAACAATTGTAAATGGTGCCGGAAACAAAAACGACATAAAAGCGAGAGTTGGTCAAATAAAAGCTCAGATTGAAACGACAACGAGCGATTACGACAAAGAAAAGTTACAAGAACGTTTGGCTAAATTAGCTGGCGGTGTAGCTGTATTATATGTAGGTGCTGCTTCTGAGGTTGAGATGAAAGAGAAGAAAGACCGTGTAGATGATGCACTTCACGCAACTCGTGCGGCTGTGGAAGAAGGTATTGTTGCCGGTGGTGGTGTAGCGTTTGTTCGCGCACTTAAAAAACTTGAAAAATTAACTACTGAAACGTTAGACGAGTCAACGGGTATTCAAATAGTAGCTAAAGCTATTGAAGCTCCATTACGTACTATTGTCGAAAATGCTGGAGGCGAAGGTTCTGTAGTAATCAACAAAGTGCTTGAAGGAAAGAAAAACTTTGGGTACGATGCTAAAAGCGAAGCGTATGTAGATATGCTAAAAGCTGGGATAATTGATCCTAAGAAAGTAACGCGTATCGCATTAGAAAACGCAGCATCTGTAGCCGGAATGATCCTAACTACCGAATGTGCCTTAGTCGATATCAAGGAAGATAACGACGGTGGTGGCGGAATGCCTCCAATGGGTGGCGGAATGCCAGGTATGATGTAATGACTAAAGTCATTTATAATAAAAGGCCTTCAGTTTTAAATTGAAGGCCTTTTATTTTTTCTATATTCTTTACCCTGTTTTTCTTTTCTTAAAAATATAAAACCACCTTTTTTAAGGGTGGTCTTTCCTCATTAAGTTTTGATATAATGGTTTATACGAAATAAACCTACCACAAATTACTTCTTCTTAGCAGCAGTCTGTGGCGCCTTTTTAGCCTGTTGTTTAGGCTGTGCCTTTGCAGGCATTGGCTTACTGTTTGACTTTTGTTGTCCCATAGTATTCTAATTTAAGAACATAGTAAATGTACGTCAGAAAACGATTCGTGATACTTCGTTAGCTAAAATTTAACTAAATATTCTTGTAGTATTTTTCTAGTTAAAAAGACAATAAATTATTTTTCTGCTAAAGAGTTGCCTTTTCATAGATAACCAAACTACTTGCCAAGTAATTCAATATATAGAGATTCCCGTTTCTGAGATATACATCTGAGGGACTTTTTATATCTTTTGAAAGTTCTTGAAGCAATTTTCCCTCGTGATTATAAATTAAAACTCTATCGTTTTCAAAATCTGTTATAAAAAGTTCTTTTTCTGAAACAAACAACCCCATAGCTACATTGATATTATCCTTCTCTCCTATTGTGTTAAGCAACTTTCCTTTTTTATTATAAACCTGTACTCTATTATTGTACCCATCTGCCACCCATATAGTATCTCGGGTAATTTGCACATCGGTTGGTTGGTTTAATGCATTATTTTCAGAAGCATTTTCACCTATATGAACCCAGTTTTTACCGTCACTCGTAAAAAGCACTTGATCCCCTTTAAAATAGGAAACTGCCATCTGGTTTTCAAACACTGAGACACCAGAAGGTCCAGCCAGCGAATCACTCATAGGTATAATAGATCGATCTACGCCAGAAGTAATCCTAACCTGATTTGCGTTAAATTCTGGTACGAACAAATATTTACCGTCTGTCGCTATGTGCATAGGACGTTTAAAGGAATCTAAAATTCGTATCGAATCGTTATTTTCAGCAATCGATACAATCCGGTTACCAACCCCATCGCTTACCCACAATGTATTGCTTATCTCTGTAATTCCCATGGGGCTCACCCCTTCTAATTTAACTGTTTTTTTAACTTGCCATTCCTCTTTCGTCTCTTTTTTGGGATCTGAACACGCTATTAAAAGGATTGCTATAAGTATTATTGCGCTAATTTTTCTCATAGAAAAAGCTATTGTTTTAAAATATTAAAGAATTCAAAAAGATATTGAGCAAATACAGATGCTATTGTATTTCAGCATCAACACGTCCACATTTTAGCATTTTATCACCAAAATAAGGATTCATAATATCTTTGCTTTCACTTAGCCAATACGCTCCTTTATTATTAAATGCCATTGGGCAATATTGTTTATATATTGTTCCAGAAGACAAAGCATCTTCCATCATTTTTTCAACTTCGGTAGTAACAGCTACAAATGCAGTTCGTTGCTCTTTAATATCATCACTTTCCACAATATTTTGTGCGGCTTGTAGTGCAACTTTATCTACTCCTGCATTAGCAAAAGCAGTCATTAAATTTGATGCTTCTTGAGATGCTTTTTCAGCATCTGTATTAACTAATGCTGTCTTTAATTGTACATATTGGGTAAACACACCGGCGGTATTTTCATCTTTAAACTCAGCATCGGTTTTATCAGCTACATAGGTTTTACTTTCACCTTTTGTGTCAACTGTTTTAATTTCTGGTTCGGTTTTCTTCTTATTATCTGCACAAGAGATAAGCGTAATTGATAGCAATAAAATGGAAAGGAATGTGTATTTTTTCATAACTGTTTTCTTCAAAAATTAATTTTTTCAAAGATACAAAATTGCTTTATGCTTTTTTCTGAAAATAGAATGCAGGGAGCAAAATCAATAAAAACAAAGGTTGTATTAAAAAACGACGTATATAAAAAAGGGTTAAGTAATTACCTTCTTTATAGTTAATTAATACTAATAAATAAGCTGTAAATAGAACACAAAATAGGATAAGGTATAGAATAGCCGACAGTTTTAATATATCTCGCTTTCTAAAAACCAACCAAATTATTACCAAAGAAAAAAGAGTGTTCAATATATACCTAAACCCTATACTTGCTATTAATTCAGGGGTTTCAAAACTTGGAAGCCTTTTATCGGCATAGTCTGATTTAAAAAAGCTAATCAGTGGGTCGTAAAAAAGGTTTTCCTCAAAAAAGCGCACTCCTACTAATGCAAATATTGCAATCAATATAACCAGTATGGTTGCTGTTTTATTCATTGGTATTTTTAGGTTTCACCTTAAGGTTTCGCACCCAAAACAACCACAATAAAAAGACCATTCCGTAGATTATGGCAGGAAAAACAATCTGATGCAAAAAATCAGTGTATTCAGGGTAATGGTATAATGCAATGGTCAACAGAGCAATTCGTAGAATATTGATAGTATAAATTAGAGCTATACCTCCAAAAATATAAAGTGTAGTTTTTTTAATTCCTTGAGCAAAAGAAACTATAAATGCTACAAATAGAATAATAATACTTATTGCATTACAACCTTCTACAACACGAGCTAAAAAAACATTATTGATATACAACCCCATAAAAGGTCCTGCAGGGTCTGGTTTTACTACTCCACTATAACCAAAGGCTTGTATTACTTGGTTACTTTGTTTTGCGACCAAATTGGTGAAAAAATCCGGATAGTAGGCTCCAGCTTCAGAATACTTTAAATATAAGGAATATAGAAAAGTTAAAAGTAGGTATGTACCTAGAAACAAGAGTACAAACTGTACAACAGCTTTATATTTTACAAATAAATTTTTCAAAAATGATCTATAAATTTTAACAAAAATACAGCATTTGTATTTGGCGTTTGTCTCCGTTTTAAAATACTTTTACTTAAAATAAACAACTATGCCTTTTGATGCTTTAAAACCCAAAGTAAACACAATTTTAGCAAATGACAAGGAACTCGTAAAACAACGCCTTACTGAAGTTTGTGAACTATTACAAACCTCATTAGGATATTACGATTGGGTTGGCTTCTACTTTGCAAATCACGAGCAAAAAACATTGCATTTAGAAGCATTTGCCGGTGAGGCTACAGACCACGTGGTAATTCCTTTTGGAAAAGGCATTTGTGGACAAGTAGCAGAATCGAACTCGAATTTTGTAGTTGCCGATGTAAAAGCACAAAACAATTACATTGCTTGTAGCATGTATGTAAAAGCTGAAATTGTAATCCCACTTTTTAAAGACGGAAAAAACATTGGCCAGATTGACATAGACTCACACACAGCAGACCCTTTTTCTCCAGAAGACGAACGGTTTTTAGAATGGGTAAACCAACAAGTTGCTGACATTCTTTAAATTCAAAAACTAGAATTACAACATTTGGCTTCTAGTCATTTTCTAGCAAGTCTTAATCACTTATTTTTATTTCATACCAATTATTCTTGGGTGAAAAGTTGGCTTCAGTAGTATTTTGCTCCATTTCTACGCCATACATTTTAATCATTTCACAATTTATTCAAAAAGGTTTTGTAGTGATTTTCTTATCCAGAGTACTTACAACTATTTAAATTTCAGAACTTTAATAATTTATTCTTATATTTATTAGAGATAACAAAGCTCAATCAACTGGTTGTATTCTCATTAAATTTATTGGATTATGAAAGTTCTAAAAATCACTCAACAACTATTCCCCTTAATACTAACTAGCATTCTTTTGATGGGCTTCAGCGGTCTGGCTCAAAATAATTACAGCAAACATTACCATTACACAACTAATAGTGAAAATGCTGATATTGAAATAAGAGTCGGCGACATTGATAACCTTGGCTTTGGCTGGCCAGAGGGATTCGACCCATTTTGTGGCAAAAACACGAACAGACATCGATATCCTTGGGATATTGACCCTAAAGACCCGGCAGGGACCGATAAGATAATCCTTGGAAGCAGTTACAAAGGCACAGGCAGAAAAGATGGGTATGCATCTAGAACCAAAAGACCAGATAATGCTCCAACCCCAATTAAAATAGAATATAAAAAGGTGGAAATTCCCATAAAAAATGTGATGATCCAACTTTTTGCAGATGACTTTCAAGCACCAGTATGGAAATCATCTTTCCAATTTTCGGTAGACGGAAAACGACTTCCTTATGTTGAAGAAATCCTCAACTCCCTAAAACAGACGGGGCCTATCGGAAAATTGGTAAACCTCGGCATTCTACCCGAAGACCTAGAGCTTTTTGCCGATGGAAAAGTTGAAATACTCATTGATGATCCTTTAACCGGCGTAGGCGATGGTTTTGCGATAGACTTTGTAAACCTGCTCATCAACCCCAAAGGCAACTATAAATGTACTGGAACTATCTATGGTGTGGTCATGGACGAACAACGTAACCCAATAAGTAATGCATCAGTAAACACAAACGCATTTGCAGAAACATTAAGTGATAAGGATGGAAATTTTCAGTTTCAGGATATCCCAGTAGGGCTTATTGCCGTCAACGCCAGCAAAAACGGGTATGAATCGGCCAGTAGTATGGTGGAATTAAATAAAGATGATAAAAAAAAGGTTGAAATCATACTGAAAACGAAAAAGGAATCTGGTAATTTTATGAAAGAACAACTTGACAAAAAAGGATTTGTGGACCTCTATGGAATTTATTTCGATACTAATAAAGATGTACCAAAACCTGAATCTAAACCTACTTTAGATGCATTAATTAAACTACTAAATGAAAACCCAGAAATATCATTATCTGTTATAGGACATACAGATTCTGATGGTAGTAAATCCTCAAATCAAGATCTATCCAATAGAAGGTCCAAATCTATTGTTAGACTATTAATTTCTGAAGGGATTGACTCAAAGAGACTCAAAGCCTTGGGAAAAGGTGAAAACGCCCCTATAGCAAGTAATAAAACCGAAACTGGAAAAGCATTAAACCGAAGAGTAGAAATTAAAAGGAATTAGCTTTAAAAAATCACTACATCCCAGTTCTAATTGCCTCCACAGGGTCTAACTTTGAAGCAGAAATAGCTGGAAGTATTCCTGAAATAAGTCCGATTATTGCTGAAATAGCCGTCCCAACAAACATATTCCACGGTGACAATACAAATTCAAAATCACCCGTAAATTGTGATGCTAAGAGAGAGACCATAAAGACCAAGAACAGACCAATTAAACCACCTATTACAGCTAAAATAACAGCTTCGAACAAGAATTGAAGTAAGATAAATCGGTTTTTCGCTCCCAATGATTTCTGAATCCCAATTAAATTGGTTCGTTCTTTAACACTCACAAACATAATATTGGCAATACCAAAACCACCAACTAACAGTGAGAAACCACTAATAACTAATCCAATTAAATTCATTTGTCCAGTTATATTATCGATCATGTCGGCAAAACCTTGCAATTGGTTTACAAAGAAGGTACTTACATCATCAGGTCTCAGTCCTCTTTTTAAGCGTAATTTTTGCTCTAGAATAGCAATAAACTCTTCGTTATCTATGTCTTTTTTAGGTTTAATTACAATTTGAGGAAACGTGTTTTTATTATTATCACCATACATTCGTCGTACAATATTCACAGGCATCCAAATTGATGTGTCTTTTGAGCCACCAAACAATCCGGCTCCCTCTTTTTCCAGAACCCCAATCACCGTAAATTTTCGACCATAAATACGTATTTGTTTACCAAGAGCGCGGTCGGTTCCGTTGAAGAGTTTTTTTGCAATTTCATACCCTATAACCAAGACCGGCGAACCACTATTAGATTCTGCTCCATTAAAAAAACGTCCAGAATCTAATTGTAATGCTTCAATGTAGTAATAACTTTCCGTTACGGCGCCAATTGGCACATCACTAATCTGGTTATCACCATATTTTATATTTTCATTTGGTACATTTAAGGTATACGTGGCATAATCGAGGTTAGGTACATTACTTTCTAAATATTGGTATTCTTCAAAAGAAACCATAGGAAACTGTTCTCGTTTCCAACGTGGAATATCACTTGGCCCAAAAGAGAAATGGGCAAGGATTATCGTGCTTTTATCTAGTGAGCTGATATTACCTTCAATTTCTTTTTTAAGAGAATCTACTGCAGCTAAAACTGCAATAATTGAGAATATTCCAATAGTTACACCAACTAATGACAAAAAAGTCCGTAGTTTATTATTTTTTAATGCATTGACGGCAAAAGCAAAACTTTCTTTTAAAACACGTAAGTAAACCAGCATTCTTTTTCAGAAATTAATTAATAAAAGGCAAACAAATACCACTATTTAGTACTAGAAACAACCCTAATATTTTAAAAAATACAAGGTATCAAAATAATTCAAAAAAATATTCAATAACATAGGACGGTTTCTAGTTCATATTGTTACAATTTTATATGTAATTATGTACTTTTGCCCCTTAAATTTCAATCCATGGGCGACACAAAAAAAATCACTTCTGCATTAATTTCGGTATTTCATAAAGATGGGCTGGCACCTATAGTTAAAGAACTTGACAAACTGGGAGTTACCATCTATTCTACCGGAGGAACACAAAAATTTATTAACGATTTAGGAATCGATGTTATTCCTGTTGAGGAAGTGACCGATTACCCTTCAATTTTAGGTGGTCGTGTTAAAACATTGCACCCAAAAGTTTTCGGCGGTATTTTAAACCGTCAAGATAATGATAGTGATCTAGCCGAAATGGAAGAATATAACATTCCGCAGTTGGATTTGGTCATTGTAGATTTATATCCTTTTGAAAAAACTGTCGCTTCTGGAGCTTCGGAACAAGATATCGTTGAAAAAATCGATATCGGTGGCATTTCCTTAATTCGCGCAGCTGCTAAAAACTTCAAGGATACGTTATGTGTTTCTTCTATGGAAGATTACGAAGAAGTATTGCAAATTATTTCAGAAAATGAAGGTTCCGTTTCTTTACAAGACCGAAAGAAGTTCGCTACCAAATCATTTAATATTTCATCGGACTACGATTCAGCAATCTTCAATTATTTTAATGCTGAAACTAAAACACCAACTTTAAAAATAAGTGAAGCAGAAGGTAAAGAACTTCGCTACGGCGAAAACCCACATCAAAAAGGCTTTTTCTTTGGTGATTTTGATGCCATTTTTGACAAATTGCACGGAAAAGAATTAAGTTACAATAACTTATTAGATGTAGATGCTGCTGTTAATTTAATGGCTGAATTTACAAATGATGCACCAACCTTTGCTGTATTAAAGCACAACAACGCCTGCGGGATTGCACAACGAGACACTGTGAAAGAAGCATATCTAGATGCCTTGGCCGGTGATCCAGTTTCAGCATTTGGAGGAATTTTAATCAGTAATACTGAAATTGACGAAGCGACTGCAGAAGAAGTTCATAAACTATTTTGTGAAGTAGTTATCGCACCTTCTTTTTCAGAAAAAGCGTTAGAAATTCTGAAAGGAAAAAAGAATCGAATTTTATTAGTTCAGAAAGAAACAAAACTTCCTTCAACACAAGTGAGAACTAGTCTTAATGGTTTTTTAGTTCAAGATAAGGACAACAAAACAGATTCTAAAGAAGAATTAACCTACAAAACCAACAATAAACCATCCAATAGTGAGTTAGAAGACTTGATGTTTGCTTCAAAAATATGCAAACACACCAAGAGTAACACGATTGTTTTAGCCAAAAATAAACAGTTGTGTGCTAGCGGAACAGGACAAACGTCTCGTGTAGATGCGTTACGCCAAGCTATTGAAAAAGCCAACAACTTTAAATTTAATTTAGATGGAGCTGTTATGGCCAGTGATGCTTTTTTCCCGTTTCCAGATTGTGTAGAAATAGCAGACAATGCCGGAATAACAAGCGTAATTCAACCGGGAGGCTCTATAAAAGACGAGCTTAGCATTGATTATTGCAATGAAAATGAAATGTCCATGGTATTTACCGGCACACGTCATTTTAAACACTAAAAATGTTACATTTGTGAATAGCAGTAGCTTATCACGTATAATTTCAATACCACCAAAATAAAATATGGGATTTTTTGATTTCTTAACGGAAGAAATAGCCATCGATTTAGGGACCGCAAACACCCTGATCATTCACAACGACAAGGTTGTTGTAGATGCGCCTTCCATTGTTGCACGCGACCGTTCTACCGGAAAGATTATTGCCGTTGGGCGTGAAGCCAGTATGATGCAAGGTAAAACGCACGAAAACATTAAAACAATACGCCCACTTAAAGATGGTGTAATTGCCGATTTTGATGCCAGTGAAAAAATGATCAATATGTTCATTAAAGACATTCCGGCATTAAAAAAGAAGTGGCTTACGCCTTCACTGCGAATGGTAATTTGTATCCCAAGTGGGATTACAGAAGTGGAAATGCGAGCGGTGAAAGAAAGCGCCGAACGGGTAAATGGAAAAGAGGTATATCTTATTCACGAGCCTATGGCAGCAGCGATTGGTATTGGTGTGGATATTATGCAACCAAAAGGAAATATGGTGGTCGATATAGGAGGTGGTACTACCGAAATCGCCGTAATTGCTCTAGGTGGAATTGTTTGCGATAAATCTATAAAAATTGCTGGTGATGTTTTTACCAACGATATTATCTATTACATGCGAACCCAACACAATTTATACGTAGGGGAACGCACTGCTGAAAAAATTAAAATCCAAATAGGAGCTGCTACTGAAGATCTTGAGTTGCCACCAGAAGAAATGTCAGTTCAAGGACGTGACCTTCTTACTGGAAAACCAAAGCAAGTGCAAACATCTTTTAGAGAAATAGCAAAAGCACTGGATAAATCTATTCTTCGTATTGAAGATGCTGTAATGGAAACATTATCGCAAACCCCTCCAGAATTAGCTGCCGATATATACAACACAGGTATCTATCTAGCTGGTGGTGGTTCTATGCTTCGAGGGCTTGACAAGCGGTTGTCTCAAAAAACAGATCTTCCTGTTTATATTGCTGAAGATCCATTAAGGGCTGTCGTTAGAGGTACCGGTATTTGTTTAAAAAACCTAAACAAATATAAAAGTGTATTGATAAAATAGGAATTAACTCGTCATGCAACAGATTATCTTTTTCTTTATACGGAATAAAAATTTCCTGTTGTTTGGTCTTTTGTTCCTTATTTCAATTTTTCTCACAATACAAACCCATTCATATCACAACGGGAAGTATGTAAGTTCAGCTAACTTTCTAAGCGGAAATGTTTTTAGCGCCAAAAGCAATGTTACTGGTTATTTTGGGCTTGAAAACGAAAACAAACGCTTAATAGAAGAGAACATCCACTTGAGAACTCAACTGGAAAATTTAAAAAGTATCGCGAACCCATCAACTTTGGATAGCACTGTGCTTCCATCGGGATATATTTTTAGAAATGCTCGTATTATAAACAATACGTATTCAAAATCGAAAAACTATTTAACGTTAAGAAAAGGAAAGAAAGATAGCGTCAAGATTGATATGGGTGTAATTTCTTCCAAAGGAATTATAGGTATTATTAATGCTACCTCAGAAAATTTTTCAACTGTACAATCTATTTTAAACACCAATAGTCAGATAAATGCTCGGTTGAAAGAATCGAATCATTTCGGAACTTTGAAATGGGATACAAAAGATCCAAATAGGGTTCAATTAGTAGATATTCCGAGATTAGCTCCGGTTAAAATTGGTGACACTATTATCACTGGTGGAAAATCAACCATCTTTCCAGAAGGTATTTTAATAGGAACTATTGAAGAATTTAATTTACATGGAGATGCTAATTATTACGACCTCCAAATTAAGTTATTTAATGATATGACAAGCTTAAAGCATGTATATCTAATTGAGAATACAAATAAAGAAGAAATATTGCAATTGGAAAATGAAGTAGAAGATGCAGAATAATGCAATTTTAATAAATGCTTTACGGTTTGTACTACTTGTTTTTTTACAAGTGTTACTTCTAAATCACATTAACTTTTTGGGGTATATTAACCCTTATATTTACATCCTTTTTATTCTATTATACCCGCTTAGCGGAAATAAAGGATTATTAATATTTTTAAGTTTTCTGTTAGGTTTCTCAATCGATATATTTGGGGATTCTGGAGGGGTTCATGCAGCTGCCTCGGTTTTTATTGCATACATACGACCGTGGATACTTAAATTCTCTTTTGGTATTAGTTATGAGCATAATAATATAAAATTATATAAAACCTCGTTAGCACAACAATTCACCTATATTGTAGCGATGGTTTTTTTGCATCATATTATCCTATTCACTCTTGAAATTTTTAACCTTTCACACATACTTTTAATCCTTAAATCCACGTTATTTTCAGGAATATTTAGTATAATACTATTAATGAGTATTTTAATCTTATTCAGTCGAAAAAACTAACAAACCACTATAGCCGGATTTTTTAAAATTTAAACTTAAAATAAGCATCCCCTACATGCGTAAAATCTTATTACTTGTTGTTGTACTGATTACTGGAGTAGTTTTTGCCGGACGGTTATTCTATTTACAAGTATACGACACTTCCTTTCAACAATTATCACAAAACAACGCTGTAAAAGTACTGTACGATTATCCTCAACGGGGTTATGTATTTGATCGTGATGGGAAACTACTCGTCTCTAACCAACCTTCTTACGATGTGATGGTCATCCCTAGAGAGGTAAAACCACTAGACACAACAGAATTCTGTAAACTATTAAAAATTAGCGAAGGTAGGTTTGATACCATTTTAAATAAAGCACGTGTCTATTCCCCTAGATTACCCTCGGTAGTAATTCCGCAGTTAACAAAAGCTGAATATGCTTTCCTTTCAGAAAAAATGTATAAGTACGAAGGGTTTTATATTCAGAAAAGATCCTTACGGGATTACCAAGTAAAACATTCTGCAAACGTTTTAGGCTACATTGCCGAAGTTAATAAGCGCATTATAAAAGAAAATCCTTATTACCAAATGGGAGAGCTTATAGGCAAACAAGGTGTTGAACTTCAGTATGAAGATTTATTGCGTGGTGTAAAAGGTGTAAAATACATACAGAAAGACAGGTTTAATAGAGATATTGGCCCCTTTAATAATGGTGTTTTTGATACACTTCCAAAAAAAGGAAAAGACTTGCAGTTAACCATAGATTCTGAACTCCAAAAATATGGAGAGGAATTGATGGTAAACAAACGTGGGGGTATTGTTGCGATTGAACCAAAGACTGGCGAGATTCTAAGTTTGGTCACAGCACCAAATTATGACCCAGGCCTGTTAGTAGGAAGGGAACGTTCTGAAAATTTTACAAGGCTATGGTATGATACTATTGCAAAACCTCTTTTTGATCGTGGATTACAAGGAGAATATCCGCCTGGATCACCTTTTAAAACACTTACTGCTTTAATAGGAATGCAGGAAAATGTAATTGACACCAAGGAAAGAATTTCGTGTCACGGTGGCTACCACTACGGAAGAGGAAAAAAATTAGGGTGTCACCACCATGCTAGTCCATTATCAATGGTTGGTGGTATTGCAAACTCGTGTAATGCATATTTTTGTACGGTTTACAGACGTACTATTGAAAAATACTCAACACCACAAAAAGGGATGGATGCTTGGGAAAACCATCTGGAGAGTTTTGGTTTAGGTCATTATTTAGGGTACGACTTACCTAGCGGGCGACCAGGAAAAATACCCGATGCACATACATATAATAGTATGTATCCTGAAAACAATTGGTATGCTACTGCTACAATCTCAAATGCAATTGGTCAAGGTGAAGTATTGATGACACCCATACAAATGGCCAATTTTACAGCAACTATCGCTAATCGAGGCTGGTATTATACACCACACGTTATAAAAAGTATAGGAGATACAGATACTATCCCAAAAGAATATAACCAAAAACATAAAACAACGATAGACCCGCAAAATTTTGAACCTATCGTAGAAGGAATGCATGAAGTATACACTCGTGGTACAGCTTCCTATATACGAATTCCAGATATTGAAATATGTGGAAAAACAGGTACAGCCGAAAACTTTATCCGGGTAGATGGCAAACGCATGCAATTGACAGACCACTCTATATTTGTAGCTTTTGCACCCAAAGACGATCCAAAAATTGCCATAGCTGTTTTTGTTGAAAATGGATATTGGGGTTCTAGATGGGCAGGTAGAATTGCTGGCTTGATGATAGAAAAATATATAAAAGGTGAAATCACTCGAAAAGACATGGAAAATTACGTGTTAAATGGTAGTTTGGAAGAAGAATATGCTAAACCATATAGTGACGAACCTTTTAAAATTAATCGATAATGGCGGTAAGCAAAGGACTCGTAAAGTTAGACTGGCTCACTATTTTTTTCTATTTCGCATTGGTTGCCATTGGTTGGATAAACATTTATTCAGCTTCACTAGATGATAGCGCAACGGCGTTTTGGGATTTTAATCAAATCTATACCAAGCAACTACTTTGGATATTTTTAAGTATTATCCTCATCATTTTTATTTTAGCAATAGAAGCAAAATTTTATGAACGCTTTTCCAGCGTTATTTATTTAGTCTCTTTACTATCGTTAATAGGACTCTTTCTATTTGGTAAAACAATTTCTGGAGCTACCTCTTGGTATGCTTTTGGAGGTATAAGTCTTCAACCCAGTGAATTTGCAAAAGCAGCTACAGCATTAGCTCTATCTAAGTACCTGACCGATATACAAACGGACATGCATCAATTTAAAGATCAACTTAAAGCATTTTTAATTATTGCATTACCAGCTATTTTAATAATTCCCCAGCCCGACCCTGGGAGTGCTCTCATTTATGCAGCCTTTGTTTTCCCTTTGTATAGAGAGGGGTTGCATTTTGTATATCTTTTATTAGGCTTTTTTGCCGCCGCTTTATTTATTTCAACCTTAGCTTTTGGGACGTTCTGGGTGGTTTTAACTGTTGTATTAATTGCTGGATTTCTGTTTTTCAGAAAATTGAAAAAACGTCCTAATCTATTTAAGTATATTGTAATTGTCGCTGCGTGTATTGGCTTTTCTTTTTCTGTAAGCTATATTTTCAACAATCTTTTTGAGCAACGCCATAGAGACCGTTTTAATATTGTATTAGGAAAGGAAATTGACTCTAAAGGAATAGGCTACAACACCAACCAAAGTGAAATTGCTATTGGTAGTGGTAGATGGCTTGGCAAAGGCTGGACGGAAGGTACACAGACCAAAGGTAAATTTGTGCCCGAACAACATACAGACTACATTTTTAGCACCGTTGGCGAAGAATGGGGCTTTTTGGGGAGTATGGTGGTTATTTTACTATTTGTTGGATTAATTGTTCGAGTTTTGTTTTTAGCCGAACGCCAAAAGAACCCATTTAGCCGAGTGTATGGATATAGCGTTGCCGCTATTTTGTTTTTTCACTTTTTTGTAAATGTGGGGATGGTTACAGGCCTATTTCCAACTGTAGGGATTCCATTGCCCTTCTTTAGTTACGGAGGCTCTGGATTATGGGGCTTTACTATCCTTCTATTTATTTTCATTAGACTCGATGGAGCAAATTCGTACTACGGAATTTAGTTTTTTCTGAAAAACAACTACCGTTTTCCCCAATCTATAGCACTTGAAGTAGCCTCTAACCTATTCTCTATGGAATCATGTAGTTTTGGAAAAAAATCAATTCCTGTCTCTTTTTCTATTTTATCAATGGAAACCACATATTCATAAAATGACTCACTCGTTGCCTTATTAGGGATTAAAAAAGCAATTGCTTTATGTTTCCCTTTTGAAACATCTACTAAAATTTTATAGAAAGCCTCAGGCACCGAAACGTTCTCGTCACCAATTGTTTGCAGTCCATCTTTTAAAACGCCCCCAGTTACCACATAAATACCGTTATACTTTTTCGCCCAATAGCGAGTTTTCTGTTCTAATCGGTTCCAAATACCTGCGTTAAATTTGTGATTTTGCGGACTTATATTACTAGTCAAAAAAGTTTCATGATACGCATTTTCAGAAAACTCCCGATCAGCAGCTGGAACAAGATGCCCTCTATCAAATCCAGAATTTTTATAATTACGCCAATCTGCCGAGCCAGTTTTCACTTCACGATCTTCAACAAAATAGGGACGTTTAAAGTCATTATTTACAATCTGATTTTTACTAAGTTCATACGCTACCCATTCAGCCTGTTCATGCGATTCAGCATAAGACAAGATATAATATTTATGGGTTACAATAGTGTTATAAGTAGATTGTGGTAAATAGTCTTCACTAAATTCAGAATAGGTTTTAGTGGTTTCTCCAGACATATCTGGATATGCTTCATTTTGTTTATCTATATATTTTTCAGCATAATAAAGGCATACTGTAACTAAAAGCACCAATAAAGGATAAAGGAGTTTTCTATTCATACTATTATAGAGAATTTTAAGATAAAGATAGCTACGCTAATTAAAAGATTATCCTATTGTTTCAGGTTATTAATTTGTCCTTTCAACTCTTCCATAGATTGCTGTAATTGTTTAAAAAGAATAGTTTCAGAAGGTTCATCAACTCCAAAACTAAGTTTACTATTTACTTGCCATAATTCTTGTATATTTTTCACTTCTACATTTATGGGTAAGTATTCAGAATTAAGTGAGATAAGACGCACTTTATTGGGGGCGTTCGGAATTTTTTGAAGCTTTTTCACCAGTACCGAATCGTGTAACACAACTATATAAATACGACTATCACTTGCTTCTGAAATATTAGAGACAGCTTTACCAAGTACCCACTCGTTAGGCCGTATATTAGGCAACATGCTATCACCTTCTACCTGAAAACCTCTGTATGTGGCATTACGGTATTCTGGCAATGGAATATTAAATGCTGGCAAGGTATCGTACCAACCAACATCTTGAACATTGTGTGGATATCCCGCTGCAGCTTTTTGGTTTACTAAAAGTATGGTTTCGTTCTCTTCTTTATCTATCGTTATCACCTGAGGACTAACATCGCCATTATTTACATTTAGATATTGGTTAAAACTATTACCAAACAACCATAATGGGTTAATATCAAATTGAAGTAGTAACTCCATCACAGCCTTTCCCGAAAGTTTTGTTTTTCCTCTTTCTATATCTGCTGTTGTGGTCCCAATTTGTAATAATTCAGCAAAGGAGTGTTGTGTATATTTTTGCTCTTCTCTTACTTTTTTAAAACGCTTTGCTTCGATAGGTATATTTTTTTCCATAATCCGAAAATAAACTATTTTTGGAATAAATCCAATAAAAAATGGACTAAAGACTAAAATAATGTATTTTATTATATTGAAATAATTTTTTCTATGCCCCAACACAAATAAAAAAATAAGTACTTTTGAGGTATTATTAATCACTAATCACACACATTATGAAAAAAGTATTTTTATCCTTTGCAGCATTAGCTTTAGTTGCTTCTGTTTATTCTTGTAGAGAAACAAATGAAGAAAAAGCTGAAGACAATATGGAACAAATGGCAGACGACATGGAAGACGCTGCTGAAGATACTGGCGACGCAATGGAAAATGCAGCCGAAGAAACTGGCGAAGCCATGGATAACGCTGCTGATGAAGTAGAAGACGAAATGGAAGGAAACGACGATATGTAATTTGTTCGTTTTTTTTCAATAATTAAAAAGCCCTCTTTTAAAAGAGGGCTTTTTTAATGAATTTATTTTTTTTTACTTTTCGACTATTATAAACTCAGATCTACGATTGCGCTCGTGTTCTTCGTTTGTGCATGAAACGCCATTTTTACATTTATTGAGTAATTGAGTTTCCCCGTAACCTTTTCCAGTTATTCGAGCTGCATCTATTCCGCCTTCTTTAACTAGATAGTTTAATGTTGATTTTGCTCTTCTATCAGAAAGTTTTTCATTGTAAACGTCACTACCTCTACTGTCGGTATGAGACCTTATATCAATTTTTACTGTTGGGTATTTATTTAAGTAAGCAATAATCTTTTGTAGTTCAATTTTTGCATCTTTGCGAATATCACTTTTATTTAGATCAAAATTTATTGGTTTTAAATCTAACAACTTAAAAAGATCTTCTCCAACCTTATCTTTATTTAAATCTTTAGGAACTAATACTACCTTGGTAGCAATTATTTTGTTACTTTCTTCTGTAGTGGTTACTTTATTTTCTGAAGTAATATACTCATCTTTCTCAGAGCGCAACGTATAAGTAGCTGAACATTCTACATTAATAAAATTAAAAGCTCCTTTACTATCTGAAGTTTGTTCTTCTACTTTTTCATTAGTAGCATTGTACAATACTACTTTTACATTCGGTAAAATTGTATTTGTGTTTTCATCATATACCATTCCGTTGATAGACTGAAAACAAGGTGTTAATAATGGTTCAATCTGGGTAACCTTATAAATATCATCATTGTTATTTTTCCCTCTATTTGAAGCAAAGTAGCCTGTTTTCTTTTCCTCATCAATTATAAAAGTAAAATCGTCTTTATTACTATTTATGGGCTCTCCAATATTTTGAACTTCAGTAAACACATTTTCACCGTTCGGAAAAGCTACAAATACATCAAGACCTCCTAAGCCTACGTGCCCATCGGATGCAAAATATAAATTACCGTTTTTCGCTACAAAAGGAAAAGTCTCTCTTCCTTCGGTATTAATAACCCCTTTTAATAGCTCTGGATTCCCAAAACCGTCTGCTTTTATAGCTACTTTGTAAAGATCTGACATACCTTTTCCACCAGGCATATCTGAAGAGAAATAAAGTGTTTTACCATCAGGACTTAAAGCCGGATGTGCGACAGAATAATCATCACTACTAAAAGGTAATTCTTCTACATTCCATTTTTCATTGTTTTTACGAGCGCGGTAAAGTTTTAAATGGTTTACCCCTGTTGCATCTTTCCTAAACTCTTTATTAGTATAATTACTTCTAGTAAAATACATTGTTTTGCCGTCTGGACTAAAAACAGCGGTAGATTCGTGGTATTTCGTATTTATTTCAGAATCAAACTTATTTTGTTTTTCTGAAGAAGACGATACAGAATATAAATTGAAGAAAGGTGAATTATTCCATTCGTTAATACGTTTTACAG
This sequence comes from uncultured Marixanthomonas sp., assembly GCF_963974425.1. Taxonomy (NCBI): domain Bacteria; kingdom Pseudomonadati; phylum Bacteroidota; class Flavobacteriia; order Flavobacteriales; family Flavobacteriaceae; genus Marixanthomonas; species uncultured Marixanthomonas sp. The sequence goes on along the minus strand of NZ_CAXBCK010000020.1, from coordinate 2,095 downwards.
GACCTCTTGTTGAGCGGTTTGAAGCAAACACCAAAGTATCTCCATACATAAACGGGGCAAAATCTGAACTTTTTGAATTAAACGATGCAACTTCTATTTGAAATCTTCCTGAGTTTTTTTCAATTTCTTCAACATAGTTTTGATTATCGATAAACAGGTTTGCCCTAATATCGGACTTATTTAAATCTTCTAATTTTTTCATGATTTTATTAGACAAATCATATTGTTCTGTACTTTTTAAAGACTGAGCATATCTGTACAGATAATCCGCTTCTGAAATTTCGAATTCTTCAAATAGTTTTGCATACCACTTTGCCGCATTTTCATAATCCGCAATGACGTAATAAGAATCACCTAGCTTTTTAAGCGATTCCGCAGAAAGCTCTTTTTCATTTTTAGCAACCTTGAGATAGTTCTCAGTTGCATTAACATAAGAAAGATTCTTATAATTTTCATCTCCTTTTTTTATTGCTTTATTCTGTGCCTTAACACCCACGTTAATACAAAGAAATAGCGTAAATAGTATTGTTATATGTAGTTTCATAATAAGTCGTTTTTATAAAATTAGAAGAATCTTGGAGATACCATTTGATTGTTTTTATTAAACAGTTCGAACCTTAAAAACACCTCAAAAGAACCATCGTTGTATTGCTGCAACTCGGTGGTTTCTCTATCATAAGCAAAACCTAACATAAGCTGGTCACTTAATTGAAACCCTATTAAACCACTAAACGCTGCACTCCATCGATAAGCAGCACCCAATGTGACCTTTTCCTTAATTAAAAAATTTGCTGAAATATCTACTTGCAAAGGAGCTCCTTCTACCAGTTTGGTTAATAAAGCTGGTTTAAATTTTAAATCATCATTTAAATCAAATGCATAGCCTGTAATTAAATAGAAATTTATTTTCTCTTTTGCTGTAGAGCTAGAGATATTACTGTTGTTAGATTCATCAAAATGTTCTGTTTCAAGAATATTAGGGGCGCTTAAACCAAGATAAAATTTATCGGTATAATAATAAGCTCCTATCCCCACTTGAGGAGAAAACTTATTATCAATAAATATTTCAGCTTCAGAATCAGATCCATTTTCAGCACCGGTATTAGCCTTATTACTATTTACATCTAATAAATGTGCCCCACCTTTTAATCCTAATGCTAATTTCCCTTTTTCTGAAACATCTAGTGTATAGCTAAAATCGACATCTATATATGTTTCTTCTGAAATAAATATTTCATCTCTTACAATATTTAATCCAAGTCCTACTCGCTTTCCACTAGGTGTGTGCATGGATGCAGTATAAGTTGTGGGGGCACCATCTAGACCTACCCATTGGCTTCTGTATAGGCCAACAAAACTAAATACATCTCTTGAACCTGCATAAGCAGGGTTTATACTTAAAGTGTTGTACATATATTGGGTATATTGAGCGTCTTGTTGTGAATAAGATGTTTGCACAACCAACCCTAAGATCAATATGGTTAACAGTTGAAAGTTAAAATTTTTCATAAGTAAGTTTGTTTAACCTATCAGGTGTTACACCTGATAGGTATTTTTTATATGCTTTTTTATCTTCTGTTTATGTATAATGGTCCTGCTAATTTTTGGGTCTCACCATTATTATCTACATAAATGATTATGTAATAATAGGTTCCGACAGGCAATTCTTCTTCTTTTTGAACTGTTACTCGTCCATTAGAAATTCCTCTAAAGAAGTTCCCTGCCGTTCCATAGCCTTTAGTATCATACACTTTTACTCCCCATCTGTTATAAATTTCTACTGTATTATTTGGAAAGTTTTCTATGCCGGCAATACTAAATACATCATTAACACCATCTCCATTAGGGGTCATTATATCGTATACTTTTATGTCATTGACAAAAGCTTCAAGATAGTCTGGAATGCCATTACTATTTTCGTCACCAAGTTCATCACCGTTAATAATTGTATCTCCATCACAATCTAACGACAACCACGCATCACTAACTATTGATAAATCTTGATTATTAACATTAAAATCACAAGGATCGTTTGGATCTGTATCATCTGAAACTTCATCGCCATCAAGCACACCATCTCCATCTGTATCTTCGT